>CAYPUM010000627.1:0-2078 GCA_964413545.1 uncultured Roseibacillus sp.
CCATGGCGTGATAAACCGCCCCCGGATCCTGAATGCGTCGTTCCCGCGGCGCCCCGGGCTCAGTGCGCCACCCGTCTGGAATGTCAAAAGGATATGACTGACCCCTATTTCCCCGCATACACATTCTGCTTGGCGGACTACACTACCGCGATCCCCCAAACCCCTTTCGATCTCCAGCGCCGTCTTCAGGCAAGAGGATTGGCAGGATTCGGTCGACTTGTCGCGCCATTCCTGCTCGGTCAGCGGGCCCCATGAATCGCACCACCTCGGATGAGCCTCGCGGTTGACCGGCGCGACGGACGGCTTCGTAACAGCCGGCGCTTGCATCCCCCGGATGGAACGCCCAGACTGCGTGCAATCGAAATGAGATCCGCCCTCTCCTCCCTCTTGTTCGCTCTTGTCCTGTCGTTGGCTTCCCTCGCGGCCGGCAAACCCAACATCATCTTCGTTCTCTCGGACGACGTCGGCCAGGGCGACCTCGGCTGCTACGGCCAGAAGCTGATCAAGACGCCGCACCTTGACCGGATGGCCGCCGAGGGGACGCGCTACCTGCAGGCCTACACCGGCACATCGGTGTGCGCGCCGACGCGCTCCTCGCTGATGACCGGTCTGCACATGGGTCACTGCCCGGTGCGCGCCAACCGCGAGATCCGCCCGGAGGGGCAGATGCCGCTGCCGGCGAAGACGATGACCGTCGCCCAGATCCTCAAGAGGGCCGGATACGCGACCGCCTGCACCGGCAAGTGGGGGATGGGGATGTTCGACACCACGGGCAGCCCGCTGAAGAAGGGCTTCGACCATTTCTTCGGCTACAACTGCCAGCGGCACGCGCACAGCTACTTCCCGACCTACCTCTACGACGACGACCGGCGCTTCACGCTGGAGGGGAATGAGAACAACGGGCGGAAAGTCTACGCGCAGGAGTTGATCGCACGGGACACGATGAAATGGCTGCGCGAACACAAGGACGAGCCGTTCTTCTTCTTCTTCGCCGTCACCCTGCCGCACGGCAGGTACGAGATCGACGATCAGGGGATCTACAAGGACGAGGACTGGTCGGAGCGGGAGAAGAACTACGCCGCGATGGTCACCCGGCTCGACAGCGATGTCGGCCGGATCCTCGACTTCCTGCGCGAGGAGGGCCTCGACAAGAACACGCTGGTGATGTTCTCGGGCGACAACGGCTCGTCGTTCCATCCGAACAGCGCGATCGGCAGGCGCTTTGACCAGACGATGGGCGGCAGGCTGCGCGGCTACAAGCGGGGGATGTACGAGGGAGCGCTGCGGCAGGCGGCGCTCGCCTGGTGGCCGGGCACGGTGCCGTCCGGGCGGGTGACGGAGGAGCCGTGGGCGTTCTGGGACTTCATGCCGACGGCCGCGGAACTGGCGGGGACGGAGGTGCCGGAGTCGGTCGAGACGGACGGCCTGTCGCTGGTCTCCTTCCTCAAGGGCGGACCGGCGCCGGAGCGCGACTACTTCTACTGGGAACTGCACGAAGGGAGGACGATCCAGGCGTGCCGCTTCGGCGACTGGAAGGCGGTGCGCAACGTGGCCGGCGGGCCGATCGAGCTCTACGACCTGGCGAAGGATGTCGGGGAGACGACCGACCTCGCGGACAAGCACCCGGAGGTCGTGGCGAAGGCGGAGAAGATCATGAAGGACGCCAGGACGGAGGACCCGAACTGGCCGATGAAGGGGCCGAAGCCGGGGAGGAAGGGGAAGAAGAAGTAGGACTGGGCTTGCCTCGCTAGCGGCCTTGAAGGCCACGCAGGACCCGTTCGAACAAGGGATAGGCGACCTCGCCATTCCAGCGATGCCCGCCTTCGAAGTGGTCGTAGTGCAGTTGGTCGCGGGCGCCGCAGGCCTGGTAGATCTTCTCGAGGCGCGCCTTGAATTTCTCGTCCCAGCCGTCCTTCACGATGAGGCCGTCTTTCGAGCCCATCTCCCAGACGCACGGGCGGGGAGCGATGAGGCTGCCGATTTCACTAAAGTCCCCGTACTTCAGGAGGCCGGGGATGATCTGCATGCCGTAACTGGATCGAAGGGAGCAGCGCTCCTGCAGGAGGTTCAGGGCGCCG
>CAYPUM010000628.1:0-2072 GCA_964413545.1 uncultured Roseibacillus sp.
CACCCCTTTAGCTGACTGACCACGGGCTCCCACGACACGAGGTCGTGGGGGGCCGATGTGCATCACGGCTCCGCCCCCACTCCGGCGAATCTTAGCGCGCGGAGTTCCTCGTCCCCGAGCACGCGGTTGAAAACGGCCACCCCGTCGACCAGGAAGGTTCCGCCGAACTTGACCGGCTCGTTGCCGACTCCCGGCGCCCGGCCGATGGTGAACGGCGCGCCCCGCCCGATCTCCCGCTGCACCGGTGTGCCGACGGCGCGCCATGAGCCGGCCTCCCCGGCTTCGGGCGTGGCGGTCATCCTGTCGCCGGCCCACCTTTCCACCGTCGCCCAAGTCAACGCCATTCCTCCTTGCCGTGGCAGGTGGCGGGGATCACCCTTCATCCCGGACCGCCGACGCGGACGAGATACCTTCCGGGTGCCGTTTGCCCGTGCTCTCCGACCGGCCGGGCAACAACACCATTCGACATGAACGTGCGGGGAGAAACCACGAGACGCGCACTGGCGAACACCTTGCCGTGCGCAGTGCTGCTGTTTGCAACCATTCCGGCGGGGGCGGAGAGTGCCGAGGCCGCATTGGTTCCCGACCCCAACTTCCCGCTGCTCCAACTGCCCGCCGTTTTTGATTCGCATCGCACCACAAAGCGCGTCGATCTGAGCGAAGGGCAGGAGTGCACGCTGCTTGATGCCGACGGGCCCGGCTGTGTCAGACATTTCTGGATCACCACCACGGATCCGGATGACCTCGAACTGGAAGTCACCTGTGATGGAGCCGTGCCATCCCAGGTCAGGATGAAGATGCATCGGTTTTTTGGAGTCCTGCTGGGGAAAAAGCCGTATCGCATCGAGTCCGCCCCCATCAAGTTGCTGCCAAGAAACGGATACAACTCCTACTTTCCCATTCCATTCCAGTCTTCCTGCCGAATCGTCCTGCGCAACACCGGGCGGAGGCAATCCGCCGTCTGGTCGATGGTCAACTGGCAGAAGCACGACCGCCATGTCACGCTGACTCCTTACCGGCTGCATGCGGTTTTCAGCGAGGACAAGCCCGCCCAGGCACTGGGAACGACCCTTGTCGGCGCCATCGGCGGCAAGGGATTCGTGGCGGGGATGTTTCACGGCATCCTGCGTCACGACACGCGGGATATGATCTGGCACACGGGGGGAGACACCTGGCTGATTGACGGAGAGACCAACCCGCATGTGATCCGGGGAATCGGCGACGAGGACGTGTTCGGTTATTCCTTTGGCGTTTATGAGGATTCAAGCCAATGGATGGGTGGCGTCCATGCCGTCGGCCAGAATGCCGACTGTTCGGAAATCATCGCCTATCGTTTCTTCGGCATCGATAGCGTGGCGTTCAAGTCATCCATGGTTCTGCGTTTCGGAACACGAGCCAATGACATCGAAAACGTTCTCTACTACTACAAGGACCCCGGCACGAAGCCCCGTGAGGTCGAATCTCCGGCATCATGGTCGCTTTCCGGCCCCTTTGATGTTTCAAGCCACGAAGCCTTCGCGCAGGAAGAGCTTCCTGCAAACGTGGTGCAAGGGACTCCCGGCCAATGGAAATGGGGAGGCCGAACGCTTTCAACCGTCAGGATGGAACCTGAACACACCTGGGTCGATTTCACCCGCTGGTTTCGCAGAAACCAAGGCGGCAACACAGGAACGCAGCCTGCCAAGTGCGCGGCCTATGCAAGCACCGTGATTCCCTCCCGTGAAGAACGACAGGCAACGCTTCGACTGGGCTTCGATGACTGGATGAAGATCTGGCTGAACGGCAAGGCACTCGCGAATCTCCGCCACGATCAGGGCTTCGAGTCGAGCGAGGTGCCGGTGTCGCTGAAAATGGGTGACAATCACCTTGTCGTCAGACTGAGCAATTCCGACAACATCGAATGGCGCTGCTGGGCTTTCAGCTGTGTCATCGAGAATGCCGGACCACGGTAGCTGACTGACCACCGGCTCCCACCTTCGCTCTCCGAGCTACGGAGGGCAGGCCCACGACGCGAGGCCGCGGGGGGCCGCAGGCGAGCGCCCCCAACGGGTTCACCCCGTTGGCCTGCCCGT
>CAYPUM010000629.1:0-2072 GCA_964413545.1 uncultured Roseibacillus sp.
ATGCCGCTGAAGTCGTCGCCTCCAACAGCAGCGAGGCCGCCCAGGCGGCTCAGTGGTGACGACCAGCTGACCACCCTCGAACCATGCCTTCACCTGCCGGCCCGGTGGCACCTGCCGCCGGGCCGGCATGGCGTCGGGGCCGTGCCCGAGGGTTCGGAGGTGATCGGCGCGAACTCCGGTCGCAAGAGGTGGGGACACGGCCCGGAACAATGAGGTGACAGAAGGCGGGGGCTTCTGCCTTACGGGCCCACAAAGGGGTTGATCACCCGGACGGCGCCATAGCGTTGCCCGTTGCTGAAATCTTCGGAATAGAGTGTGCCTGCCGTCAGTCGCTCGGCCGCGGCGATCACGGCGCCGTCCCAGTAGGACACCTGGAACCTGACGGAATTGCGGATGGCTTCCGTCACCAATCCGAAATCGGTAGCCACGATCGGAAAGGCATGGAAGCGGTCGAGATAGGCCATCGCCGCGGCGGGAGAAAGCGGAGTGGCGATCTTGCGGGTCACCGTCACGTAGAACTCCTGCAGGATCTGAGCCGACAAGCCGAACGCGGTCGATTCCAGCAAGCTCATCGCCGTTCGCTTCCTTGCGGCGTACCGCGGGTCGGCATCGACCGCATAGACCAGGACGTTGGTGTCCAGCAGGCAGTCAGCGGTCATGGAGATCGTCCCGGGTCCAAGTCCGCCGCCCCACCACTGCCGCCGAGTCCCGGCAAAGCCCACCAGTTCCCTGCGAGCCGTTTCCCGGCGCGATTCCTGCCGGACCAGATCGTCCAGATACGCGCGGATCAGGGCATTCACGGAGGTGGCCCGCTCGCTGGCAATCTCTCGCGCCCGTTGCAGCGTCTGTTCCTCGACTCTCAGCGTCAGGTTCATGTGCACATAATACGTGCGCATCGTGCAGTGTCAACCCAAGCCGAAGTCCACCCTCCTCCGAGAAGCGCTACCTGTTCCTTGACGAGGTGCAGGCGGTGGCGGGCTGGGAGCGGTTTGTTCGGCGGGTTCATGACAGTGGTGACTGGGAGATCTACCTGACCGGCTCCTCGTCGCGGCTGTTGCGCAAGGAAGTGGCCGCGCCGATGCGTGGCAGGAGCCTGCACCTCGAAGTCCATCCACTGACGTTTCCGGAGTTCCTGCGCTTCCGGGAGGTGGAAGTAAAACCCCATTCCAGGGCCTCGGAAGCGGAACTCCACCGCTGTCTCGAACAATACCTGGAGATCCGCGGTTTTCCCGAGGTGGTCCTGGCGCAACCCGGGTGGCATGAAGCGATCCTGCAGGAATACGCCGACCTGATCCTCTACAAGGATCTCATCGACGGCTTCGGCATAGGCAACAGCCCGGTGCTCAAGCTGCTGCTCAAGCAATGTCTCGGCCATCCGGCCGGTCTCTTCAGCCCCAACAAGTTCTTCAAGTCGCTGCGCAGCCAGGGTGTCCAGGTGGCGAAAGACACGGTCTATGCCTACCTGGATCATCTCGAGGAGGCCTTGGTGGTGTTTCCGGTCCGCAAATGGTCGCGTTCCCTGCGCGTGCGAAGCATGAACCCGGTGAAACTCTACGCCATCGACAACGGCCTGGCCGGCCGTTTTTCGGTCACGCCCGATTGGGGGAAGCGCCTTGAGAACGCCGTCTTTCACCACCTGCGCGCGAGCCATCCGGAACTGTTCTATCTCGCCAACGGGCACGAGGTGGATTTGGCCGCCGCCGCGGTCGCACCCCGCGAGGCATGGAGCGTCGCGTGGTCCCTCAACGACCCCGTCACCCGGGCCCGGGAACTCGCTTCGCTCGCTTGGGCGCGCGACAACCACCGGCAAATCCCGTGCTCGCTTGTCGCCCACGAATTGCCACCGAGCTGGAACGAGGCATTCCCGGTCACGTCCGCCTGGAAGTTTCTCGTCGCCAAGTGAGGGCCGCGGCAGGCGGACGCGGGCGGCGATGACACCCCGGCATCGCCCGGCCGGAAGACTCACGTCTTCCGCCACGTTCGCCGGCGCGGCGGTATCGCCTACTTCACCGGCACCAGCCGCACCCGGCGCAGGTTCATGGCGGTGCCGGGCGGGTCGGCGGTGGTGGCGA
>CAYPUM010000630.1:0-2067 GCA_964413545.1 uncultured Roseibacillus sp.
TCCTCGTGGTGAACGACTCCGAAGCCCGCGAGCTCGCATCGACTACGAACATAGTAGAAGCGGGGGACCGTCTGCGGGGGATGGGCCCCCGTCACGTGGTGGTGAAGCTCGGGGAGTTCGGGGCGGTCCTTTTCGGGCCTCCCGGGCACAACCACGGTCTTTTCCGCTGCGGCGCTTTTCCGTTGCGGCGGGTGGTCGATCCCACCGGCGCGGGCGACACCTTCCTCGGGGCGCTTGCGGGGTATCTTGCCTCCCTCGGCTCGGCCGCTCCCGGCTTTTCCGCGATTCGGGACGCCGTGATTCGGGGCACCGTCATGGCCAGCTTCACCTGCGAGGCCTTCTCGACCGGCCGGATCGAGAACCTCCCCGAGGCCGACCTCCTCCGGCGCCTTGAGATTTTCCGCGAAATGAGCTGCTGGTGAGGCCGTCCACGAGGAGAGAATGCGCGCCCGCCGGGGGCGTGCGACCGCTGCGGGCCCGCGGGGGCGGAAATTTTCGTGGGAAGAGAAATTGATTAAGATCCCTTAATAAGCTATATGGGGAGCGATGATACGATTTGCGACGAAGGTGGCCCCGGAGGCGGGCAAGATCGAGCGGGCGTGGAGCTGCGGATTCCGGCATGCCGAGATCTGGTTGTCGAAGGAGCTTCTCGGGAGGGGGTTGGAGGAGATCCTTGCGGGGATTCCTGGTGTTCCGATGAGCTATGCGCTGCACTTTCCGAACCGGGGTCCGCTGAGCGACGGGGAACTCGACACGGCGCAGGCCCTTTACCGGGCCCTTGAGTGCCGGGCGATGGTGATTCACGAGCCGATGTTGCTGTCCTGCGGGTCGCGGCTGGCGGAGCGTTGCCCGGGGATGCGGCTGGCGGTTGAGAACGGGCGTCAGCGGGGGGAGCGGTTCTGGGCGTGGGCCACGAGCCACCGCTGGCTGACGCTTGATGTCGAGCATGTCTGGAAGTATGCGCTGGAGGACGGTCCGATGGCGGAGCTTCGGAAGGTTCTGACCCTGTTGTTGTCGCGCTACCACAGCCGGGTGATCCACGTGCATCTTCCGGGGTACGTGCCGGGGGCGCCGGAGCACCGCCCGCTGGCGACCAATGCGGCGTTGGCGCGGCTCGTGTGGGACCTGCTGGAGGGGTATGGGTATGACGAGTTCGTGGTTTCGGAGGCGAACCTCGAGTATCAGACCGAGACGCATCTCCGGCGGGACGCGGCGCTTTTCGAGGAGTGGCGCGACGGGTGCGCCCTTGCATGGGCGTAGGAGCGGTTCAGTCTCCGCTTTTGAGGACGCGGATGAAGGCTTCCTGGGGGATGTTGACCTTGCCGAAGGACTTCATTTTGGCTTTGCCCTTCTTTTGTTTTTCGAGGAGCTTGCGTTTGCGGGTGATATCGCCGCCGTAGCATTTGGCGGTGACGTTCTTGCGCATGGGGGAGATGGTGGCGCGGGCGATGATCTTGCCGCCGAGGACGGCCTGGATGGGGACCGTGAAGAGCTGGCGGGGGATGACTTCCTTGAGTTTTTCGGCGAGCCGGCGTCCGTAGAATTCGGCCTTTTCGCGGTGGACGATGGTGGAGAAGGCGTCCACCGGTTCGCCGGCGATGAGGATATCCATCTTGACGAGGCTGGCGGGCTGGTAGCCGGCGTGCTCGTAGTCCATGGAACCGTATCCGCGGGTGAGGGACTTGAGGCGGTCGTTGAAGTCGACGAGGATTTCGGCGAGGGGGAGGACGCAGGTGAGCATGACGCGGGTTTCGTCGATGGTCTCGGTGTGGTCGAGACGGCCGCGTTTCTCCATGACGAGGCCCATGATGTCGCCGATGTATTCGGCGGGGATCATGATGAAGACGGTGACCATGGGTTCGCGGATTTCGCGGATTTCGGGGATGTCGGGCAGGAGGCAGGGGTTGTCGACGAGGACTTCCGTCCCGTCGGTACGGGTGACCTCGTAGATGACGGAGGGGTAGGTCGAGATGACGTCCATGTCGAACTCGCGGCGGAGGCGTTCCTGGACGATTTCCATGTGGAGGAGGCCGAGGAATCCGCAGCGGAACCCGAAGCCGAGGGCGG
>CAYPUM010000631.1:0-2064 GCA_964413545.1 uncultured Roseibacillus sp.
GCTGATGCGCTGCTCCTGGCATCACCGCCTCCTCGGTGATCCGGATCGAGGCCGCGAGGGCCGGCGCATATGCCAGCGCCAAGCCCGACAAGGCGCGCACCCCCGCTGAGATCCAGGCGTTCATCGTGCCACCTCTTCCTACGCCTCCCATGCTCACCCGACAGCCCCGCCGGGGTCAAGGATTAGAGGGAATTAGAGGGAATTCGCGCCGCCACGGGCCGCCGGCAGGCCCCTCCTTTGCCTGACGCCTGCGGCGGGCAAGCCGGGGTGAGTGGGCGCATGGCCGAGAATGACAAATAAAGTTGCTTTTTTATCCTCATACGATAATTATATTTCCATGTCGAAGCAGCCAGTGCGCATCGGGATCGTTGCCGAAGCTGCGCTCGACCATTTCGCGACGCTGCTGCGGATCAGGCGTCGGGAGAAGTCGATGACGGTGGCGGAACTCGCCGACCGCCTGGGGGTTTCGATCCCTACGACACGCAAGCTCCTGCGCGGAACACCGGCGGTTGCCGTCGGGACGTATTTCGAGGCGGCGACGATCTTGGGAGTTCCCTTGTTTGAGCCGGACCGGGATCGGTTCCAGGCAAGCCGGAATCGCGTGGAGAAGATCGAGTCTCTGCTACCCAAGCGGGTGGTGAAACCTGCTGAGGATTTCGACGATGACTTCTAGTTGCTTCGTCTGGAAGTGGTTGCCGGGAATGGTGCAACCCGTGGTGGCCGGCCGGCTGCGCATCGACACGAACGGACGCCAGAGCTTTGTCTACGGCCGCTCCTACCTGGGCAGAGCGGAGGCGGAGCCAATCTACGGCCGGGAGTTGCCGCTGAAGAGCGGACCGCAGGATCCCGTCGGCGGCCTGGAGCTGTTCTCCTGCCTGCGGGACGGGGCTCCTGACGCCTGGGGACGGCGGGTCATTCACGCACGACTTCCTGGCCGTGGAGAAACCGAACAGGAGATCGGAGAAATGACCTACCTGCTCGAGTCCGGATCCGACCGGAGCGGTTCCCTGGATTTTCAGGAGTCCGCGACCGACTACCGCCCCCGGGACCACGACGCGGCTTCGTTGGATGACCTGCAGAACGCCGCCGAACTGGTCGATCGAGGTTTGCCAATCCCTCCGGACTTGGCGGACGCTCTCCGGCACGCAACGACCGTTGGTGGAGCGCGACCCACGGCGGCCATCACGGCCGGCGACTCCAAGTACGTGGCCAAGTTCTCGCTTTCGACCGACACCTTTGACCTGGTTCGCGCCGAGTATGTGGCCATGACCCTGGCTGGCCGTGTGGGGCTTGATGTCGCCCCCGTCGAGTTGACGGAGGCCAACGGGCGCGACGTGCTGCTCGTCCGGCGCTTCGACCGCGAGCGACTCGAGACCGGATGGGCCCGCCGGTCGATGGTCTCGGCGTTGACGGTGTTGAGGCTGGACGAGCGTTGGGCGCGGGAGGCGTCCTATCCCGGCCTCGTGGATCGACTGCGGGAGGATGCCGTCCGTTTCCGGAAGAGCGCCAGAGAACTGTTTGGTCGGATGGTCTTCAACGTGTTGATTGGCAATACCGACGACCACGCCCGAAACCACGCGTTCTTTGTGACGAACGGCGTGCGTTTGAGTTTGACGCCGGCATACGACATCTGCTCGTTCAGCCGGGCTGGAGGAGAGGCGAGCCACGCGATGAAGCTGACGCGCCACAACAACCTTTCCCGACTCAGCTTGTGCGTGGAGGCTGCCGCGGAATTCGGGCTCAGCGAGGACGAGGCACTGGAGGTCATCACGGGGCAGATCGAGGTGATTGCCGCCCAGACCGAACAAGTCTGCCATGACGCCGGCATGCCCGGAGCCACTCGCCAACTTCTCTGGAGGCGGTCCATCCTGAATCCGGACGTGTTCTCGGATGGTTTCACTCACCTGGATCCGATCAGGTGAAGATGGAAAATGGTGTCGGGCCCGGTGCGCAGAAGATGGGGTCAGTCAACGTTTTACGTTGCCCGGAAATCGGGAATCTGCGGAATGGGGCGGCTGCCGCGCCAAGTGAGAATCGAGTTTGCGGGAGCGATCCATCATTGCA
>CAYPUM010000632.1:0-2064 GCA_964413545.1 uncultured Roseibacillus sp.
CCAGCGGCCTTGCGCCGGTAGAGCGATGGTCAATCAACTGCAGGGCCCGAGCCCTGCCTGATGCCAGCCCGTGAGAAGAGCATGCGCGCCTCCCACGGGCTGTGTGAGTGGGGCGGTGGCGTTGGCCCGTTGAGCATGGCCTCCAACGCGCGAGGCCGTTGTGGAGGGGCGGCCGGTGAAGAGGCGGGAGCTTGACGCCCCCAACGGCGTTATGTTGGGCTTTCCCCGCGCTACCCGCACCTCGTATTTGACGGAATTGTCACAAAGCGAGGCTGGCGGGATGGCGGAATCTTCTTCCGAATGGCGGGTAGCTGTGCATTTGAACCCACTATTCTATTGGCGGCGGGGAGAGGACTCCGGGGTTCGGTCACAGGAGGAGATCGAAGGCTTCACGATGCTCGAGCTGCTGGTGGTGATGGCGATTGCGGGGATGCTGTTGGTGGTGGCGGCGGGGGCCTTGGGCTCCGGAGCGGTGGGGGGCGGTCCGCGTGCGGGGCGGGATCAGGTGCTGGGGGTTCTCGGGAGGGCGCGGGCGCAGGCGGTTGCGAGGGGCCGGCCGGTGGCAGTGGTGGCGGCGGACACGGTGCTGGGGAACGAAGCGGCCTACCGGCGGCTCAACTCCCTTGAGGTGGTCAGGTCGGCCGGTGGGGGGTATCGGCCGCGGGACGAGGGCGGGAAGCTGGCGGCGCGCTGGGAGGAGCTGCCGAAGGGGGTGGTTCTGCTCGCGGAGGGGACCGCTGAATGCGGTCCGACGGTATTCGAGGCGGGGGTGCGGATCGAGGGGGTCGGGGATCGCGAGGCGGGGGAGGTCTCCCTGCCGGCGGTGGTGTTCGGGGCGCGCGGTCAGGTATTGGCGCCCGGGCAGGAAGTCTGGTTTCACGTGGCGTCCGGGTTTGTGTCGTCGGAGGGGGCGATCCGAAGGACGGGCGGCGGGGAGGCGAGGCATGAACGGATCCGATTGAGCCGCGCGACGGGGAGGGCGCGGGTTTTGGCAGGGCGATGAAGGCGGGCGAGAGAGGGCGGGATGCGGGGCGGTTGCGGGGCCGGGGCGGTTTGACGCTGATGGAGACCGTGCTGGCGGTGGCGGTGGTGGGGTTGGCGGTGCCGGTGATGTTGGCGGCGATGGGGGCTTCGCTCGCGGAGAGCAGGGCGGCGGAGGAAGACACGCGGGCGGCGATGATGGCGCGGGCCGTATTCGACGAGGTGGCTTTGCTGTGGAGCGCCGGGGAAGGGGTGTTCCTGACGGGCGGGGCGTCGTGGCCGGAATTTGGTGAACGGACGCTTCTCTTCGATCGGAAGGGCGGCTTTGTGCGCGAGTTGCCGGAGGGGAGCGACGGGGCGGAGGCGGTCGCGGAAGAGGGCGTCCGATTCGTGGTGCGGTTGCGGGGGGACCGGCAGGTGGGAGGAGAAGGGGTGCAGGCCCGGGAGCTTTCGCGGGTGACGGTGGCGGTCGAGGCGCCGGCGGGTGCGCCGGCAAAGGCGCGGCGCCGGTATCGGTTTGTGAAGTTGGCGGCGCGTGGAGGGAGGGGGGCGTGAGTGTCGGGAGTTGGGAGTTAGGAGTTAGGAGTTAGGAGTTAGGAGTTAGGGGTTAGGGGTTAGGAGTTAGGAGTTAGGAGTTAGGAGTGTCGGAAAAATGAGTCAAGTTGCAGAGTTCAGGGGTGGGGATGTGCGGGGAGAGCCATGGGGAGGGAGTTCGGTATTGCGCGTATTTCGAATCGCGCATGGCGGATCGCTTTCGCGCGGTGTGAGGGGCCTTCCCGCCGGGAAGGCCGGCGCGTCGCGCGGCCTTCCGGGTTGGCGTTTGGCGGGCGCCTTCACGTTGGCGGAGCTTGTTACGGCGCTTGCGGTAACTTCGGTGGCGGTGACGGTTCTGCTGGGGGTGATGCGGGAGGGGAGCGAGGGGTACGGGCGGGTGAGGGACGGGGCGGCGGGGCGCGTCGAGGCGCGGGCGGCGCTTCATTTGGCGGCGGAGGACGCCTCGACGCTGGTTCCGGCGTTGCCGGTGACGGTTGCCGGGGGCGGGAGGGGATGGGACTTCGCGGGCGGGCGGTTCGAGAGCTGGGC
>CAYPUM010000633.1:0-2054 GCA_964413545.1 uncultured Roseibacillus sp.
AGCCCGGAAACTGCTCTCAGAAATCACGAAAAACGTTGACTGACCCCTAGCCTCGCGTAGCCTCAGAAATCACGAAAAACGTTGACTGACCCCTAGCCTCGTTTGGGCTGACCCCTATTCTGGCGCGATGCGGGTGTTCGGGATTCAGGAGAACGGGTTCAGCACTTTCACACCGGCCGGGCAGAAGTGCCGCTCGTTGCGGGTCACCAAGGCAAGCCCGTGACGGTGGGCCGTCGCGGCGATCTGGCTGTCGAGCGAGGGCACCGCGGTTCCCGCCCTGTCCCACTTCGCCTTGAGTTGGCCCCAGACGTGAGCCGTGGCGGTGTTGAACGACAGCACACGCCCCTTCATGCAATCCGAAACCTCCCCCAACCAGCGGCGCAATTTCTCCTTGCGGCGACCATCCGGCAGCCGCTCGATTCCACGCCGCAGCTCGCCGATTGTCACCGCACTGACATACAGCGCCGCCTCGTGGCCCGCCAGCCACTCCAGCACCCGCGGATCCGGCCGCCGCTTCGCCGACTCGCTGAAGACATCCGTGTCGACCAGATAGTTCACAAGGCCGGCCCCTCGGTGTCGTCGGACTCCCGCAACGGGACTTCGAACGGCAACGGACAGGCCGCCAGCAAGGCCGCCAGACCATGGTTCGGCGGCCGCGAAATCCGCCGCAGCACGATCGTGTCGGCATCCTCGACCCCGACCTCGAAGTCGTCCCCCGCCGCCAGCCCGAGCTTCTTTCGCACCTTCGCCGGCAGCACCACCTGACCTTTCTGGGACAACACGGTCGTCATCGTGGGAAAATCTTACCTGGCCGGGAGGCGGTGTCAAGCTGCCCTTTATTCAGGGGCATTCAGAGGCGTTCCTGCCGGTCTGTGGCTCGGCGGCCTGCTCGCCGGCATTCCTTCCGCCCGGGGGCGCCTTTTGTGGGTGCCTGCTGTTTCTTTTCCAAGAAACGAAGCCCCAGAATAGGGGGCAGGCCAAATATTTTTACATTTGGCTTCCCAACAAATCGTCACCCCGCATCAGTTCCCGCATTCGTTGCCTGCATCGCTACACATCTCCCCCCCTTCAAGGTAGAGAAGGGGACAGCCGGAAGGATTGATTATCGCTCGTCGGTCCGCCTGCAAAAGCATCCGCTATGACCGCGGCGGCAAACCCGTGGAGGTCGTCATCTCCTACGAGCAGTTCATCGACTTCATCGAGACCTACGGCCTCGACCTCTCCGACGAGGAGAAGGAGGACCTTCGCGAAGCCATCGCGGACAGGGAGGAAGGCCGCGACGAGCGCTTCCTCAGCGCCGAAGACGCCAAACAACAGCTCGGTCTCTGATGCATCGCCTCGAACTTGCACGTCGCGCCCTGCGTTCGCTGCGGCGCATCCCCCAGGACCGGGCCCGCAGCATCTTTGCCGCCCTCGACGAACTCGCCGCTCTGCCGGATCCCTCCACCCATCCCGTCAAGGCCATGAAAGGAGACTGGAAGGGATGTCTGCGGATCCGCATCGGCGCCTACCGTGCGGTGTTCCAACTCAGCGACGATCCGCACCGACTTGAAGGTGAGAGTCCCGAAGAACTGCCAGCGGATGCGGTTGAGGATGTGGATCTCGGGGAGTTCCATGGCGGTTTGGCAATGGAAAGGGGTTCAGGCCTGCGCCTCGACTCCCGCGGGAGCGGACTGGACCTCCTCGATGCGGCCCTGTAAACGGAGCCGCCCGCTTAAGACCGGCCCCAGGTCGATCAGAGCCAGCTTGAGCTTTTGGCCTTTGAGGGTGCCGCGGTGGGCCTCGCGCCCGGCGTCGGAGAGCACGTCATCGAAGGTGTTGACGAGGGCCGCGCCCCGGGTGAGGTCGAGACAGGCCAGGATGGTTTGTTCCACCCGGCCGCGCTTGCCCTGGTATCCGTCTTCCCGTTCGGAGACGACTTGGACTTTGACGATCATGGTATCAGTTCTGAGTTGAGTTGTTAGAGGCCTCGCGACACCGGCCCGTCCGCATGCGGGACCAGGACCGGTGCCGCCAGGAAGTGGACACACCTCCGGAGCCTGCCCCGTGGCGCG
>CAYPUM010000634.1:0-2049 GCA_964413545.1 uncultured Roseibacillus sp.
TGGTGCAACTGCCGATGGAAATGATCTCATGCTTGCCGGAGTCGTATTCGCCGTCATTCACGCCGATGACGAAGTCGCCGTCGAGCGGCGACTTCCCCGGCGCGGAGATGAGGACCCTGGCCGCCCCGGCATCAAGGTGCTGTCGGGCGTCCTCGCGCTTGCGGAACACCCCCGTCGATTCCAGCACCACCTCGACCCCCGCCTCCCGCCACGGCAGGCGCGACGGGTCCTTTTCGGAGGTGACCCGGATCTCCCGGTTGTCGATGATGATCGCTCCGTTCGTTGCGGCGACCTCGCGCTCCCACACGCCGTAGGTCGAGTCATACTTCACGAGGTGCGCCAGCGTTTTCGGGCCGGCGAGGTCGTTGACGTGGACGACGTCCGGCGCCGCCGGGTCATCCGTGCAAATCCGCAATACCTGGCGGCCGATCCGCCCGAGTCCGTTGATGCCGATCTTCATTGGTTTGTCTTTCGTTCTCCCGGTTGGGTCTGAGGCCCATTCAACAGAAAGAAGCTGACGGCTGAAATGAGTCCGCGCGCGAGGCGCCTCGTACTCCCGCCCGACCCGCCGCGTACTCGTCTCGCCTAACGGGACCGAACGAACAACCGGTCATTCTCTCTCTGTGGATGATCGTGGACCTTCGCCGTTCGATCCTGGCCGACCTTTCGGGACTTCAATCTTCCACTTTCCGACTTTGGACGCTGTGAGTGACGACCTATTGTTCCCTCTGCCCCAAGGTTCCGGCCGCTGGTCGCTTTGGGGTTGCACCCCATCCGCCCATGGGTGACAAGGAACGAGCAGGCGCAACCGGATTGCGGGATGAAACTCAGCGTGGCCGCCAACTACGACCCCGGTCTGGTGCCGGACCTCGGCGCGTGGCCCGTGCACGAGGTCTACGGGAAGCTGCCATCCGACGGCCTGGGCGGCGGCCGCCCGCGGTACATGGCCGCGGCCATGGGATGGGACTCGCTGGCGGCTTACGTCGCTCGCCTGCGGCGGCACGGCATCGCCTTCAACTACTTGTTGAATGCGGCGTGCCATGGAAACCGCGAATGGAGCCGCTGGTGGCAGCAGAAGCTCCGGCGGGTGCTGGGCCGGCTGGAGGACATGGGCGTTTCCCGTCTCACAGTCTCCACGCCCTTTCTTCTGGAGCGCATCAAGCGCCTGCACCCCTCGTTCCATGTGCGGGTCGGCATCTATGCCCAGGTGGACACGCCGCGGCGCGCCCGTTTCTGGGAGTCCCTCGGAGCCGACGCCATCACGCTGGAGAGCTTTTCGATCAACCGCCGCTTTGATGTGCTTGCCGGGATCCGCCGCGCCGTCCGCTGCGAGCTGCAACTGATCGCGAACCACCTGTGCCTGCCGAACTGCCCGCTTCAGCCATATCACCAGTCCGGTTTCTCGCACGGCGCGGCGGGCTCCCGGCGTTTGTTTGTGGACTACTGCTTCCTGCACTGCTCGCGGATGCGCCTGCTCGATGTCTCGCTCTTCATCAAGTCGATGTGGATTCGCCCGGAGGACACGGCGTTCTACGAGGCGCTCGGTTTCGACTCGTTCAAGCTGTTGGAGCGAGACATCCCGTCCCCGGAACTCCTGAAGCGGGTCCGCGCCTATGGCGAACGCCGATTTGATGGCGACCTCGCGGAGCTGCTCTTCTCGTACGGCTTTGGCGAGGCTCCCCGGAAGGACCGCCGCTGGGCGCTGAGGCATTTCTTCCGGCCGCTGCAGGCCCGTCCCTCGCGGGTGGCCCGCCTTGCGGATCTGGCGCGGCACCAGGGCATGCTGTTCGCCACCGGCCGGCGCCCGGTGCGCATCGACAACCGCCGCATTCCGCCGGGCTTCGTCGGGGGCTTCGAGGGGCGCGACTGCGGTCGGCTCGATTGCACCCGTTGCGGCTACTGTGAGCGGGTCGCGCGGGACTGTGTTGCGGTGGACGAGGCGTTCCGGGAAGAATCCCTGCGCCGCTACGCCGAGGCGAACGAGCTGTGCCTGTCGGGGGAGCTTTGGGGTCCCTGACGCGACTTCAGGCCGTCGGGCTTCGCCTGCTT
>CAYPUM010000635.1:0-2035 GCA_964413545.1 uncultured Roseibacillus sp.
CCCACGATGAAAATCTACAACACGCTGACCCGCATGATGGAAGATTTCGAACCAATCGAGCCGGGCAAGGTGAAGATGTACAACTGCGGGCCGACGGTCTACAACTTCGCGACGGTCGGGAATTTTCGGGCGTTCGTCTTCGCCGACGTTCTGCGACGGACGCTGGAATACTCCGGGTACGAGGTGACGCAGATCATGAACAGGCCGTCCGGGTTGATCCAGGAGAACCCCCGCCCGTTGGTCCCCTGGCAGGCGACGTAGTTGGTCGGCGCGTAGGCCTCCTTGGGGCGCTCGACGTCCGGGGCGCTGGGGCATCGGGCAAAGGGCAGGTCCTCGCCCATCAGCTCCGCGTTCACCCCCGCGTTGCCCGGCTCCTGCTCCCTTAGTGTATCCCGCCTTGCACCGGTCTCATCATCGCTGCCTGCCTCAGTCCGTCTTCCACCACAGATTTCACGGATCGCACCAATCATTGCACCGATCATTGCATCCCCATTCATCCGCGACATCCGCGCAATCCGCGGGTCTCAGGATTTCCACCCTGCGGGGCGACCTCCATTAATGCCTCCCCACGCCGCCCATGACCACTCGCTTCGCCCCCAGCCCCACCGGACTGCTCCACCTCGGGCACGCTTACGCCGCCCGCTTCGCCCACGACCTGGCGCGCTCCGCACCCGGCGGCCGCTTCCTGCTTCGCTTCGAGGACATCGACCACACCCGCTGCCGCCCCGAATTCTGCGACGCCATCGAGAACGACCTGCGCTGGCTGGGCCTCGCATGGGACGGCGAGCCGCTGCGGCAGTCGGACCGCCACGCCGCCCACGCCGACGCCCTCCGGCAGCTCCAGGCCCTCGACATCGTCTACCCGTGCTTCTGCACGCGCCGCGAGATCCGCGAGGAAGTGGCCCGCATGACCAACGCCCCTCACGGCCCCGAAGGCCCCCTCTACCCGGGCCCCTGCCGCCGCCTGCCGGCATCCGAACGCACCCGCCGCCTCGCCCGCGGCGAACCCCACTGCTGGCGCCTCGACGTCCGGCGCGCCGCCCTCGCCACCGGCCCCCTCACCTTCCGCGACGACCGCCTCGGCCCCTTCGCAGTCGATCCCCTCCTCCTCGGCGACGTCGTTCTCGCCCGCAAGGACATCGCCACCTCCTACCACCTCGCCGTCGTCGTCGACGACGCCCACCAGGCCGTCACCCACGTCACCCGCGGCGAGGACCTCCTCCCCTCCACCCACATCCACCGCCTCCTCCAATCCCTCCTCGGCCTCCCCGAACCCCGCTACCACCACCACCGCCTCATCACCGGCCCCAACGGCGCCCGCCTCGCCACCCGCAACCACGCCCTCGCCCTCGCCTCCCTCCGCCAGTCCGGCCTCGCTCCCAACCACGTCCTCGCCCGCATCCCCGACTGACCCCCTGCTCCCCACCCCTCCGCCAAAAACAGGCTCCCCGGCAAGCAGAGCCCCGCCGCTCCCTTCCTCCAAAAATCCCCTTGCTTTTTCGACATTCACTGGCATCGTCCGCCTCCCCAAGCGACCCGTTCGTCTAGTGGTCCAGGACTCCGGCCTTTCACGCCGGCAACACGGGTTCGAGTCCCGTACGGGTCGCCAAACACCCCCACCTGCTCGCAGGTGGGGGTGTTTGGCGTTCTGGTAGCGGACTACGGACTCGTTGCGGAGCAAGGCGACGCCCAACGGGTTCGAATACGCCGCGGACGAGCATCGCGAGTTCGCGAGTCATTCCCCCGCGAAGCCACTTGAGTATGGCCGGAGTCCGCGCAGCGGACGCAGGCAATCCCGTCCGGGTCGCCAGAAAGCCCCACTCTCGCGCAGCGAGGGTGGGGCTTTCTGCTGCGCCCGTGGGACGAGAACGCAGTTCGAATACGCCGCGGACGAGCATCGCGAGTTCGCGAAATCCCTACCCGGCGAAGCCCTGACCAGCATGGCCGGTGCGCAGCACAGGCAATCTATTACCGCACGTCCTTCCACGACGAAGTGTCCGGCGGAGCGCCCCGCCCCAGCCCGGTAGCCAAAGCC
>CAYPUM010000636.1:0-2031 GCA_964413545.1 uncultured Roseibacillus sp.
TCTCCGAAAGCCCTGAAAATCAAGGGAAATCTCAACCTTAAGCCTGCAACTTCCGCCTAAAATCTCCCCTCCCAAGCATCTGGAGATAAGTCGATTCTGCTGAAATCGAATTTCCGGACACTTCGCGGCTCCTGCAGGGAATGAGATCGCCGTCACCCGGCAGATCCGCCGACGCTCCTATGGCAGCATTGTGTCCAACTCGGCAAGCAAGGAGCGGATGAACTCCCCACCTTTCTGTCCCCGGATGGATTCAAACCGATGCGCGAGGTCAGCCGCTGCCAGAGAGGGCAACCCCTCGTCGAGCGCTTCGCGGAGTTGCATGGCTTGAACGCGTTCGGACCGGTCCTCGAGTCCCGGTATGGAGAGTGCTTCGTGGAAGATCGTGATCGCCTGGAACAAAGGCGCCCAACATACCCAGCGGGGAAACACCTTAGCGTTCGGCCAGGTGAGCAGAAAGCGCCACTCGGCATGCCTGACGAAGAAGTGCTTCTCGCGGCCCATTCGGAGCACCCGGACGTGACCGGAGGCGGCAAGCTCATTGAGAACAAGCTGGATCGACCGGCGGAAGTAGCCGGTCTGACGCGCGATTTCCGCGGGGTGCCCCCGCTCGTGGGCGAGAAGCCAGGCCACGACCTCGGCACGGGCTTGATTCCCAAAGAGAGCCCGCAGTTTGAAGAGAAAGGTGGCGGGCTGGTCGGGCTGCGGCGCTTGGCTCATTCCACGAAACTCAACCGGCCCGCGCAACCAACCCCAGCGCCGGAAGACCGGCTCGGCCTCGCCGAAGAACTCGCTGGATGGGAACAGTGGCCGGGGATCTACCCCTTCCGGTGCCGTCACCAGGCGGCGAATGGTCTTCCACTTTGCATGGGAGGATTCCTCCGCAAGACGCTCCGTCATGGCCGCCAGCACGGTGGGTTCGCCGCACGGATGCGCTTTCATCAGGTGCCGCAGGCGTTGCACACTGAGGGCATGGCCGTTGCCGCGCAGCCAATCGCACACTTCGTCGAAAAGCCGTGCATCATACCGGCCGAAACGAGTGGTCAAAAGAAGCAGCGCCTCCGGGTCGATCACCCAGGAATGCGAGGAGCGCGCATACCCCGCCACCCCAAGGGCGGACCATTCCCCCCACAGGTAGCTCACGATCCGCTCGGTGAACGCGTCCCTAGATGTTCGCAAGGAGACCGTCATGACCGAGAGCGGTGAGGGCTTGACCGAGGATCAATCGAAAGCCGTCGGAATCGTCGTGTCGAAAGATCCAGCGCACCGCATCGCTGAGTTCCTCTGCGGTGGGAGCCAGATCCTTCAGGTCCTCAACGTGACGGCCTGGACCCGAATCCGCAGCTGCCCAAAGTTTGAGGAAGACCTGATCGCGCCGGCCGATGAAGCTGATCCGCAGCGCGCGGCCGTATGCGCGGGTGACCAACCGGTCCTCCAGTCCGTCCGGGAAGCCAAAGCGGAAGAAGGTGTCGTCCGCCGGGCCGGTATTGAACCAGTTCTCCAGCAGATCCAGTTCGTCCCGCACCTGGCGCACGGCGCGGAGCACCTCCTCCGGAAGCGGCTTGGCCGACACCAGTTTGCCATCCTCGAAGGAGGCCAGGACATCCACGTCCCGAGTCGTCCGGCGTTTCACCAGACCCAATGCCAACAGCGAGGAGCCCCCGCAGACCACATAGTGACGGGGTGCCGCGTCCTCAAGAAGCTCGCCCAAAGCACCGAGGGCCTCATCGAGAAGCTGTTGGTCCAGCGCCTTCACATGACAACTCTACTACCCAAAAAACGTTTTTCAATTGTTTTCTCAGGAGGTCAGGATCCTGCCGAATCGCTTAAGAATGGCTCTTTATCCTGCATGACAAAGCATGACAAAACTTCGTCTGAACGTGTCCAGTCCTGTCTCTGCCGCGAGAAAAGCGAGATTCTCCAAGTGACTCAAACCGAGACAGGTAGCGACAATAACTGACAGATTCTCAGAAAGTTACACGGGTTCGAATACGCCGCGGACGAGCATCGCGAGTTCGCGAGTCATTCCCCCGC
>CAYPUM010000637.1:0-2028 GCA_964413545.1 uncultured Roseibacillus sp.
CTCATGCACCATGATCGAGATGAAGGCCGCCAACATGAAGAGGCCGACCTCCAACAGATCCGCGGAGGTCTTGATGCGAAAGGCCCCTCCGAGGAAGGCCGCCGTCAGCCAGAACCATGGCTGAACCGTCACCGGGATGCCGAACAAACGGAAATGGATCACGCCGGGACGCTAGGGGCCGGGGGCCGCGAGGGCAAGCGGAGCGTGGAGAGGCCTTCTGGTGGACGCCGCCGTCCCGGCGGCGTCGGGGGCAGCGGCGCCCTCTCCCCCCGAAGGCCCCCCACGACCTTGTGTCGTGGGAGCCAGTGGTCAGTCGGCTACCCCGGCGGCACTCCTTCCGCTGCAACTGATTGGCCATGCGCGCCAACGGGGCAAGCCCGTTGGGGGCGGGAGGTGGTGGGGTCGGGGCGCTGTAGCTGATTGGCCATGCGCGCCAACGGGACAAGCCTGTTGGGGGCGTTCCCAAGGGGCTGCCCCGAAGGCCCCCCACGACCTTGTGTCGTGGGAGCCCATGGTCAGTCGGCTACGGCGCCCTCTGCCCCCCCATGCCCCCCGCGACCAGCCTTGCGGGGGGTGGGGTTTTTACTCTTCCCTGCTGCGGGCGGACTTTTTCCTGGCCTGTTTGCGGGGTTCGAATTCGAAGCCGATCTTGCCGGTGTCGAAGTCGAGGGTGAGGCGGGCGTTGAACGGCCGCTTGGTGCGTTTGGAGACGAACCCGCGGACGAGGTTGGTTTTTCCCTCGGTGAGGAGTTTGCGGACCGTCTGGTGGTCGAGTTGTTTCTGGAGGATGGTTTTGCCGAGGCGGAATCCGTCGGGGTTGCCGGGTGGTTTGAGGTCGGGGACATGGTAGGCCTTTTCGGTCTCGAACAACTGGGCGCGGGTTCCGTCGGCGAGGGTGAGATCAGTCACGAGGTGCTCCTCGCCGAGGTCGGCGGTCGACTCGGGTTCGTCCCCGTCGAAGACGAAGTTGGTCTTGAACTTCCCCTTCCGGCCGGTCTTGGTCTCCTCCTGGACGAGTTCGAGGCCGGCCTCGAAGGGTTTGTTGAAGCGCGAGACGAAGCCTTCCCTTGGAGGCAGGAAATTTCTGGTGAAGAGTTCGCAGGCCTCTTCCCCGGTGAGCCTGCGGCCGGCGATGTATTTCGAGATGCGGAAGCTGCAATCCTGGTTGTGGCACTCGTAAGTGGCGTCGGTCTGCTTCAGGGTGGACGCGCCGCAGGACGGGCAGGGGCATTCGAGGTCGGGAAAGACGCGGTTGACGGCCTCGCGGTAGTGGCGCCGGGCTTTGGCCACCACTTCTTCGGTGAAGCCCTTGATTTCCTTCATGAACGATTCGCGGTCGAGCCGGCCGTGTTCCATGCGGTGGAGTTTGGCCTCCCAGTCGCCCGTCATCGACGGGGAGGTCAGGGGCTCGATCTCCATGGCTTCGAGGAGTTTGACGAGGCTCAGCCCTTTGCCGGTGACGTGGAGGTCGCGGCCTTCCCGGGCGATGTATTTCTGGCGGAGGAGGCCCTCGATGATGGCGGCGCGCGTGGCGGGGGTTCCGAGGCCGCGTTCCGCCATGGCCTCCCGCAGTTCCTCGTCCTCGACGAGCTTTCCGGCCCCCTCCATGGCGGACAGCAGGGTGGCCTCGGTGTAGCGGGCGGGCGGAGTGGTCTCCTTGTCGAGGATCTCGATGCGCGTCACCCGCGCCGCTTCGCCCTCCGTGACCGCCACCAGCTCGTCCCCGCCGTTCGAGCGGCCGGGAGTGCGTCCGTAAACCGCGAGCCAGCCCGGATTGACGAGGACCTTCCCGTCGGTCCGGAAGGTGTCCTTCCCGTCCCCGTGATCGATGGTCGTGAACCGCTGGGTGATCTCGAATTCGGCGTGGGGAAAGAACACCGCCACGAAACGCTTCACGATCAGGTCGTAGACCTTCGCCTCGGCGTCGCTGAGCCTCACCATGCGCCCGGTCGGAATGATCGCGAAGTGGTCGGAGACCTTGGCGTCGTTGAAGACGCGCCTCTGGAACGAGACGCGATCGTTCCGGAG
>CAYPUM010000638.1:0-2022 GCA_964413545.1 uncultured Roseibacillus sp.
GAACGCGGTGTTGACAGGTATGACTCCTCGTCATACCATCAGGCCATGGCGACCACCAAGATTGCGATCACGATCGAGGAAGAGACGGTGCGCAAGGTCGACGAACTTGTGGCGAGGGAGGTGTATCCGAGTCGCAGCAAGGCAATTCAGGAGGCGGTGGCGGACAAGCTTGCACGGCTTTCCAGGTCGCGGCTGGCTGAGCAGTGTGCCTTCCTGGATGTGGGCGAGGAGCAGGCGCTGGCCGAGGAGTTCAGCCCGGAGGAACTGGAGCAATGGCGGCAGTGCTGAGGCGGGGCGACGTGGTTTGGGCGGACCTTGAGCCAACCAAAGGGCGGGAGCAGGCGGGCCGGCGGCCAGTCCTCGTGATCAGCGACGATATATTCAATCGACGCTCCGGCACGATCATTGCCATGGCGATCACCAGCCATGCTCAGAAGGCGGGATTCCCCCTCACGCTCAAGCTCAGCGGTGCGCGCTTGCCCACGGAGGCGTGGGTGAAGATAAGCCAGGTGAGGACGCTTTCAACAGAACGGCTCGGGCGCAGGATCGGGAGGGTGGAGGACAGTGAACTCGAACAAGCTGTCGACGGTCTCAACGAGATTATCAAGGGCTGACAAGAGGGTATGCGTATGCGACAGATCCGTCTGATGAACCGCGGGAGGGAACGATAGCCGTGTCGGCGCCCCCCCATGTGGCGCTGCTGGTCAACACGGCGATCAGCTACCAGCGGGACGCCTTGCGGGGCATTGCCCGCCATGTCCGCGGGGCCCGGCCGTGGAGTTTCTACGTCGAGCAGGAGCGGCGGGAGCGGTATCCCGAGCTGAGGCGGTGGCGCGGAGACGGCGTCATCGTGGCGGTGCACAGCCCCCGGGTGGTTCGAGATCTCGAACGGCTGGGCGTGCCGGTGGTGGACATCTCGAGCGTGGTGAGGAGCGAGGGGTTCACCCTGGTGAGCGGCGACAACCGGGGCGCCGGGCGGCGGGCGGCGGAGCACCTGCTCGAACGCGGCCACCGTCGCTTTGCCTTCTGCGGCTTCGCGCACTCCGCGCGCACCGGCTTTTCGCGCGGCCGCGAATGCGGTTTCGTCGGGCGGGTCGAGGAGGCCGGTTTCCGCTGCGAGGTCTTCAAGACCCGACGCACCACGGCGCGGGACTGGGCGGCGCTGCTGGGAGAGCTGAGCGCCTGGATCCGCTCGCTGGAGAAGCCGGTGGGGATCATGGCGTGCAACGACGTGCGGGCGCGGCACGTGCTCGAGGCCTGCCGGGAGGCGGGCGTGCACGTGCCCGAGGAGGCGGCCGTGCTCGGTGTCGACAACGATGCCATGATGTGCGAGTTCTGTTCCCCGCCCCTGAGCAGCGTGGACCTCGGGGCGGAGCGCATCGGCTATCGTGCCGCCGAGGTTCTCGACGGTCTGATGGCCGGCGATCCGGCGCCCCCCTCGCCGATCCTGGTCGAGGCCGGGGAGGTTGTCTGCCGCCAGTCCACCGACGTTCTGGCCATCGAGGACGAGCACACCGCCCGAGCCGTCCGGTTCATCCGTGAGCATGCCTGCGAGGGGATCAACGTCGCCGAGGTGCTGGCCCGCGTGCCGTTGAATCGCCGGGCCCTGGAGCGGCGCTTCCGCCGAATCCTCGGGCGCTCGCCGCATGAAGAAATCCACCACGTCCGGATCGGACGCGCCCGGGAACTGCTGGCCGCCACGGAACTCACCACCGAGGAGGTCGCCGAGCGCTGCGGGTTCACTTATGTCCAGTATATGCGTCGCGTCTTCCTCAAGAGCACGGGCATGACCCCGGGTCAGTATCGCCGGGCCTCGCGGAGGGGGTGAGGCCGCCAACCGGTCAGTCTTTGTCTCCGGCGAGACAAGCTCGCCGGGGGACTTCATTGGGGGGAGCGAGGCCGGTTAGCCGGTCAGTCTTTGTCTCCGGCGAGGCGCGCTCGCCGGGGGACTTCCCGCGGCCGGGGGGGTGGTGAGCCGGCCGGTCTTCTCTCCGGTGAGAGAAGCTCCCCGGCGACTTCTCG
>CAYPUM010000639.1:0-2016 GCA_964413545.1 uncultured Roseibacillus sp.
AATTGTCAGAGAGCCGACAAGGTCGGCTCCCACCGTCACGAGCTGGCGGAAGGTGTCGTGCCGGTCAATCTTGTGCGTCCTCAGGAGCGACTCGAGCTGGAAACCTTCCGGGAGCAGCCCCTCCAACGCCGGCGGCATCGCGGCGAACTCGTAGGGCTCCGCCCGCCTCGGCATGGTGAGCGAAATCGGAGGGCCCTCATAGTCGTCGAGGTAGGTAAAGGCCCAGCCGCCCTCCGGACGCTCGGTCAGGTGGCCGGCGAGTTCACCGAGTTGCCGGACTTCGGCTCGGCGAAGAGTGGGTTTCTCACTCATGGTCATCAGAGTTGAGGCTTCGTCGCCAGTTCTCGACCAACGGTCCGTCGGGTTCGAGACGCAGGTTCAGCACCCCCAACACGGCCTGCAGCTTGCCCCAAGTGGTGCGGCCGGTCCCAGCTTCCAGATCCTGCACCACATAGCGGCTGACGCCGGCGTGGTCCGCCAACTCCGATTGGCTGAGACCTGCTTCCTTGCGGTGGAAGGCGATCAGGGATGCAAGTTGCTCGGGGTGCATGGAATTTCAGGCAGAAATGCTGCTTTGAGGATAGAGTGCTCCTGCTCGATTGCTAAAACAAGGAAAATGACTGGTAAATCAGGCTTTCTTCTGTTTTTTCAGGGAATTGCCCCTTTCCAGCTCAAAATGGGCTCAGTGCCTGATTGATCAGGCGGAATGGCCGCCATTGTTGACGCTGCCGATGGGAGTCCTCGCGAGGGGTTCCCAATAGGCTGTGACGATCAGCTTTCAACCGGGTCGAGGGCGAAGTCATTCTCCATGAGCTGACCAAGTGTTCCGGCATCCCGGAGGACGGCATCGGTCAGTTGCCGGCCGGTGAGACCGGGATGGGCGATCTCGTCGAGAAATCCCCGCTGTTGGATGGCCCGAAGCCGTTCACTCGTCCCGGGCGTCTCATGCTCACCGAGGAGCATCAGGGTGCGGTAGGCGAAGTAGTAGACCGGTGGCCAGTGGATCCAGCGGGGGAATCCATCGGGTTGCTTCCACTTGATGAGAAACTTCCAGTCTTCCCGGTTGACGTGGAACGTCCTCTCGCGTCCACGCTTGTTCTCGCCGGGATTGGCATTTGCTCTGCGGGCGTGCTGCTCGGAGCGGATCGGAGCACGAATGAGGTCACGGGAACGGGATCCAGCTGGGAGAAGATGTGCACATTCTGAGATCGAGATTCCGGACTGGCACGGACTGGTTTGCGGATCTATGCTGCTGACATGAAGGATTTGGTGCTTACCCTCCCAGGCGATGCCCTGGCATCGGCCCGGATTCCGCCCGCCGAACTCGAGCGCGAGTTGAGGAGGCGCTTGGCGGCAGCTTTGTTCCGCGACGGCATCGTGGGTGGGGCAGCTGCATGCCGGCTTGCCGGTTTGGAGAAGGCAGAGTTTCAGTACTGGCTCGGCGAGCATGGCATCACCCAGCCGCTTACAGTTCAGGACTACGAACGGGAGTGTGAGAATCTCGGGTCATGGCTCAAGCAAGGCTGACCATCAGCAACACCACTCCGATCATCAACTTCTCCGAGATTGGCAGGTTTGACATTCTCGAAGGCCTGTTCGGAAAGGTGATTGCCGCGCCCGCCGTGGTGGAGGAGCTTCTCTCCAAGCAGTCTGTGTTTCCCGGGCACGCCGGCTGAGCCCCCGGCCGCCGCAATCCCAACCCCGCCCCGCCAAACCCGATCGTGAAAAGGATGGGGATCATGACTTCCCCGCGGTCCACCGCCTCACGGCCTTCTTCGAGGGCTGCGGCGGAACGGGCGAGATCACCGGCGAAGAGTTCCATGCCGCCGCGGACGACCAACGTCTCGGCTCCGGCCTCGCCGAGGCCCTCCTCGAGGCGGAGGCGACGGGAGGGGGAGAGCCCCCGGTCCGCCTCGGGCGGCTCATGGACGGGGCCCTCCTCACCCTCCTCGACCTCCGCCACCCCAAGTGGGCCGAGGGCGAGGGCAGCACCGGCGAGATCCACCTCCGCTGGAA
>CAYPUM010000640.1:0-2011 GCA_964413545.1 uncultured Roseibacillus sp.
AGGGTTTTTCACCGGCAGACCCGCCGTGGTGGACCGGGGTGGGGGTGATGCGGGGGATGCTGCACACGGTGGAGGTGGTCGGGCGGGGGTATAACGTGTGGATCTTTCTGGGGGTGTGTCTCGGGCTGCAGTGGCTGGTTTTGCTGGGCGGGATGTTGGGCTACCTGTTCCTTGGGCGGGGAAGGAGGCGGGGGGCGATGCCGGCCGTGCAGCGGGTGATGCTGTGGGTGGTGCGGCGGCTCGCAGGGCAGGTTGACGGGGACGTCTGGCGGGATCTTGTGACCGCGGGGGGAGGGTATCGATCGGTGTTGTCGTGGCGGTTGGGGCGGGCCAGCCAAGGGGTGGCGGTGGTGTTCAACCTTGGATTGCTGGCGGGGTTTTTCGGGTGTCTGTGGGTGCTGAAGGTGGGGTTTTACTGGGAATCGACGCTCGCGTTGAGCGGGTTGGGGCTGATCGAATTCATGCAGGGCATGGCATGGCCGTGGGCATGGACGGGGGTGGCGCCGGCGCCGGCCCGGGAGGATATCGAGTATGCCTTGTTGGCGCCGCGGTTTTTTTATGAGGCGGCGGGATCGGGGGTGATGTGGCGCTTCCTGATGATGAGTCTCGCGGTGTACGGTTTGTTGCCGCGGGTGGTTCTCTGGGGGTTGTGTCTTGCGGCCGAGCGCCGGGCGCTGGCACGGATCGACTTTCAGGCGCCGCGGCATCGGGAGCTGTGGCGGCGGCTTACGAATGTGGAGCGCTCGTTGCGGTCGGATGGTCCGGCGGATGGGGCGCTGGTGCTGGATGTGGGGGGGATCGAGGCTCCGACCGAGCATCTCCGCGAGTTTCTGCTGCGCGTGTTGCGGGTCAACCCGGTGGCCCGCTACGCCGCGGCTCTCATGGATGCGGAGCGCGAGGAGGAAGCGCTGGCCGCCATCCGGGAGGCGGAGCTGGGGGTCGTGATTCTCGTGGAAGGATGGGCCCTCTCTCCGAAAGAGATGAAAGCCCTGCACGATCGCGTGCGGGCGGTGGGCGGGCCGCAGATGCCGGTCCACTTCCTTGTGATGGAAGAACGAAAAGGCGGTTCGCCCGCCGCTCCCCCGGAGGAGGAATGGAAACAATGGAAGTCGTTCGTGGATTCGCTCGAGGATCCCGCCACCGACGCGGTGGCATTTCGTGAACTGCCCGCCTCGGCCTGAGAGACTGTCTGAAAAACACTGCAGGGATGCGCGGCAGGCGCGCCGCTCGAACTCGAAACAACGCTCATGTCAAAATGGATCAAGGAGGGCGTCCCGGCCTTTGTGGTGGTGGGGCGGATCAACATGGGGAAGTCGGCGGTGCTGGCGACCCTGCTCGAGGTGGACGACGATCGCATCATCCGGGTGAGTCCGACTCCCGGGGAGACCACCCATTGCCATGTTCTGCCGGTGGTGTTCGACGAGCGGGAACTGGTGCGCTTCATCGACACGCCGGGGTTTTCGCGGCCGCTGGAGGCGATGCGTGCCATTCAGGAGCTGCATGGCGAGGGAAGCCCGGATCTGGGAACGGTGGGACGTTTCGTCCGGGAGCGGGGTGAAGCGTTCGACGACGAGGCGCGTCTGCTGGAGCCGATCGTGGAAGGGGCGGGCATCCTGTACGTGATCGACCCCGGCAAGCCGCTGCGGGATGCCTTCGTGGCGGAGATGGAGATCCTGCGGTGGACCGGCCGGCCGCGCATGGCGCTGCTGAACCAGAAGGGCGAAGAAGCGCCGCACCTCGAGGAATGGCGGAACCGTCTTGGGAGCTACTTCAACCTGATCCGGACCTTCAACGCCCACCATGCCCGCTTCGAGGAGCGCAAACACCTCATGCGCGCGCTTCTCGACATCGACGAATCGAACCGCCCGATGCTCGAGGAAGCGATCGGGTTGATCGAAGAGGAATGGGCGGAACGCCGCGAGGAGGCCGCCGACGTGATCCTCGACATGGTCGGCAAGGCGCTTGCGCTGCGGGTCGAGGGGCGGCTCGACGAAGAGCAACGGCATTCGGA
>CAYPUM010000641.1:0-1995 GCA_964413545.1 uncultured Roseibacillus sp.
GGATTGGCGGCCCGTCCCCCCGGCCGCGAGCCTCGTCGATCCCCTGGCTGAAAGGTGTCCATCGATGAAGGCAAGTGTTTCGATGTCGATTGCGGCTTTTTGACCGTTAGAGCTGTGGGAGCGCGGGGTCAATCGTTCCCGGGCGAAGCGAGACAAGAGGCGCTAGTCGCGCTTCCCGCCAGCGTCTTGTGAATTGCGTTTTTCGAAATCGAAATCGAAATCGTCATCGAAATCGATTCTCTTTCTGCCATAATGTCCCGGCTCCTCTGCAACGACAAATCCTCGACCACCGAGCTTGCTCAACATCGTTGCTATTCGATCCAGGTGAACTTTCCGCTTCTGGTGTTCCACTTCTTCCAATGCTTTGCCAACTCTTAACACATCTTGTATCGCAGCACATTCCAAAGCCGAAGCACGGGCTCAAAATTCTACTCTTTCGGAGATTTCGCTGATCCGGAGGATATCCGAGAGTTCAAGAGGGAATGTGCGGCGGTGTGGAAGGCTTGGGAGACGGGGGAGGCGGCGGGGTCGAGGAGGGCGGCCGGCTGGCCGGAGTCGCCGCGCCGCTGGGTGTCGGGGTCGAGGGGGACGCGGGCGAGGAGGGGGACGTGCAGGCGCTTTGCCTCGCGGACTCCTCCCCCGTCGCCGAAGAGGTGGTAGCGGGCGCCGTGTTCGCACTCGAACCATGACATGTTCTCGATGAGGCCGAGGATGGGGACGTTGACCTTGGCGAACATGGAGGCCGCCTTGCGGGCGTCGATGAGGGCGACTTCCTGGGGGGTGGTGACGACGACGGCCCCGGCGAGGGCGACGGTTTGCACGATGGTGAGCTGGATGTCGCCGGTGCCCGGCGGAAGGTCGAGGAGGAGGACATCGAGGTCGCGCCACGCCACCTGCTGGAGGAATTGCTGGGTGTAGCGGGTGGCGAGCGGACCGCGCACGATGACGGGCGAGTCGTCGCCCACCAGGAACCCCATCGACATGAGTTGGACGCCGTGGGCTTCGAGGGGGATGATGCGGTCGTGGGCATCGGCGGTGGGCTGTTGGCCGGTCGCGCCGAACATGATGGCGATGGACGGGCCGTAGAGGTCGCAATCGCAAAGGCCGGTTTGCAGTCCCTTGCGGGCGAGGGCGACGGCGAGGTTGGCGGCCACGGTGGACTTGCCGACGCCGCCTTTGCCGGAGGCCACCGCGATGACGTGCTTCACCCCGGGGACGGACGCCTTGCCGGTCACGGCGCCGGGGGCCTCCGGCGGTTCCGTGACGTCGATCTCGATCCGGACCTTGGCGGGGTCGCCGGCGAGGGGGTCGAGGGCGGCGTGGCACTCCTCGACGATGCGCTCCGGGATATTCGGGTCGCGGGTTTGGAGGCGGAGGCGGATGAGGGCGTGATCGTCCCGCACCTCGACGGACTGCACGAGCCCGAAGGAGACGATGTCGCGGGAGAATCCCGGATACTTGACGGATTGGAGGGCGGAGCGGACGGCTTCTTCGGTCATGGGCACGGGAAAGGTGGCCCCAAGGGCATGGGCTGCGGGGGCGAATCTGTCAACCGCCGGTCAGGCAAACTTCTTGCGCAGGTGGCTGGGCAGGATGCCGAGCTGTTCGCGGTATTTGGCGACCGTGCGGCGGGCGACCTTGAGGCCGCGCTTGCGGAGAAGCTTCTCGATGGAGGAATCGGAGAGGGGCTTGTTGGGGTCCTCCTTGTGGATGATCTCATGGATCGTCTCGCGGACGCCGGCGTTCGAGACTTCGGCGCCCTCGGCGGTCTTGTAGCCGGTGGCGAAGAAGCGGCGCATTTCCATGACGCCGTGGGGAGTGCGGACGTATTTGCCGGCCACGGCGCGTGAGACGGTGGTGGGATGCACTCCGATGGCGTCCGCGACTTCGTTCATGGTGAGCGGCTTGAGGTGGCGCGGGCCCTGGTTGAGGAAGCGGGACTGGTGGCGGAGGATTTCCTCGGAGATGGCGAGGATGGTGGCCTGGCGCTGGTCG
>CAYPUM010000642.1:0-1990 GCA_964413545.1 uncultured Roseibacillus sp.
AGGACGCCGAAGCGGTGGGCAAGATCCTGTCCGAATCCATGACCGAGGCCATGTCCGCCCTCTCCCCCGAGGTGCCGGTCGAGGTCGAGGCGAACACCTGCACCTCTTGGGCCGAGAAATGAACGGCGACGACTACATCTGCCGCCAGTCGGTCCGGGACGCCGAATACGAGTCGGCCTACCGCGAGTGGGTCGAGTCGCTGCCGCCCGAGGAACGGGAGACCCTCCGTACGAACGGACTGGATTCCCCCGTCCTGCACCGGCACGGGTCGGGATCCGCCAACGGGGACGCCGCCGATAGCCCGCTCATGAGCGAAGGCTGCGATCCGGCGCTGCGAGCCGAGCCCGATGACCCGCAGGACGCTCCCCAGGCAACCGACGACGAGCAGGTCTGGGACGTGATGCGCCGGATGCTCGGCGAACTCCTCTCCCACGACAACGCGCGGCTCACCGTGGAGTGCCTGGCACTGGTCAGCGGGCTCCCCTACACCGGCAGCTCCATGACCGACATCGCCCGGCGCCGCGGCATCACGCGGGCGGCGGTCTCAAAGCGCTGCGTGGAACTCACCACCCTCCTCGACCTGCGGCACCATCAGGACCGCAACCCATGGCCCTTGTGTGACTTGCAGGATTCTCGACGCGACCGCCTCGTTCAAAATCACGCCTCCCGGACCACGAAAAAAGTGTAAAGCGCGAAATGGTGCCTTTCATAGAAAAGGGATGGGGGTGTCACTACCCAAGGACTTTGATGTCAACTTAAGTAGATTTCCTCCTTACTATCAGCCACTTATATCTTTTCAGAGCAGGAGAAAGTCCGCTTAAGCGATTCTTCTCAGCGTTCCTTGCACCATAACTATATTGTTCTCATGTACTCTATTCGTGCCGTCCATCTACCGCCCCCGCCGTCCCAGGGCCTCCCCGCTCTGGCAAATCGTCCACCGTGCGTGGAACGACTTCCTGGCCGCTAACCAAACCGTCTACCGCAAAATCCACGGCCCTCTCCGCCAGGAAGCCGTGGCGGTGGTCGAAAAATTCTACGCCTGCGGCGACCTTCCGGCGGGCTCCACCCGCCTCCAGTGCCCCGATTACGGTCATGAGAAGCTCCTCGCCTTCTGCTGCAAGACCCGCCACTTCTGCCCCTCCTGCCACCAGCGCCGGGTCCGCTCCACCGCTCACTGGATCGCCCATACCGTCTGTCAGGAGGTTCCGCACCGCCAGTTCGTCTTCACCATGCCCCGCCCCCTGCGCGGCATCTTCCGCAAACGCCGTCACCTTCTCGACCTCCTCTTCCGCACCGCCATCGCGTGCCTGCGCGACTGGTTCCGCGCGCGCCTCGACCTCCCCGACGGCCAGCTCGCCGCCATCGCCGCCGTGCAGACCTTCGGCGACTACCTTGTGTTCCACCCCCATGCCCATGTCCTGGCCGCCACCGGTCTCTACGACCGCGAGGGCCGCTTCCACGAAATCCCCGTCGAGTCCCTCGAACCCCTCGCCGAAAAACGCCGAAGGCCTGTAGGCGTTTTGGACAGGAACTCGCGCAGCGAGTGACGTGCCCCGCAGGGGTGAAGGGCCGTGGGGCGGCCCTTCATCAACTCTTCCGCCACCGCTTCATCGCGACCCTCGTCCGCGAAAAACTCCTCAGCGACAAGAAAGCCCGCCAGCTCCTGAACTGGAAGCACAGCGGATTCAGCCTCGACGCCGGCGATCGGCCCGTCAACAGCGCCGCCGGCCGTCAGCAGTTGGCGGAGTACCTGCTGCGCGCCCCGTTCTCGCTGGAGAAAATCACCTGGGTCGAAAAGACGAAGCGGGTTATCTACCGCTCCAGCCGCAACTGGCGGACCAACCGCAATTTCGAGGTCTTCACCGCCACCGGCTTCCTCGCCGCCGCCGTCGAACACATCCCGCCCAAGAACCGCCACACCATCCGCTACTATCCCGTGACCACGTTGTCACGTGGAACGGGACTCACGTGGCGGCCGCTACTCCAACAA
>CAYPUM010000643.1:0-1979 GCA_964413545.1 uncultured Roseibacillus sp.
CGATGACCCACAGGGCGATCCGGGCGCTGGTCACGTCCCAGTGGAAATTGGCGATGCGGAACTTGTCGGCATCGGTGGCGGACTGGAAGGCCCCGGCGAGGCCTCCCTCGGTTCCGCTGACCAGCAGGGCCATCGCGAACAGGGCCCCGCCGAGCAGGACGAAGGTCTGGAGGGTGTCGGTCCAGATGACGGCTTCCACGCCGCCCATGGTGCAGTAGATGATGCTCAGCACCCCCATCAGGAGGACCGACTGGGAGGGGGTGAGCGGGGTGGCCACCGCCAGGGCGAGGCCGGTCAGCGACATCACCACCGCCATGCGGAAGATGTGGAAGAGCGTGAAGCTGGCGCTGCCGAAGAGGCGCACGCCGCGGCTGAAACGCTTCTCGAGGTATTCGTAGGCACTGGTGACATCGAGTCGCCGGTAAAAGGGGAGGGCCACGAAGACCGCCGCGAAGGCGACCACCGGGATCATCATGTTGCCGATGAAGTAGACCCAGTCCTGGGCGTAGGCCTTGGAGGGGATGCCGGTGTAGGTGAGGGAGCTGAGCATGGTCGCGAAGATGCTGCAGCCGGCCGCCCACCACGGAAGGTGCTTCCCGCCCCGGAAGTAGTCGTCCGTTCCCTTGTTGCGGCGGGTGAAGTAGACGCCCACCCCGACCATCGCCAGCAGGTAGCCGAAGAGGACCGTGTAGTTGACCGCGCCGAAGCCGGGCCGGGAGGCGACCGGCGCGATGCTCCAGATCTTCGGGGTTCGGACCCGGGGACGCACCTCGCCGCTGGCGACAACGATCCGTCCGTCCCACATCACGGGGATGGTGGTGACATGGTTGAGCGGGGTCGCGCCCGCCGAGGTCCAGGTGTCGGTGATGGTGTGATACGCAAGCGCCTCCCTGATGAACCCGGGATGCTGGTCCCCGAGTTCGGCGGCCTTGGCGAACAACGCCCCGTCGTCGCCGCCGAGCACGAAGATGTGGCTTTGTCCGAAGCCGATGCCGGTCCCGGCCACGGCGGGCCGGGGCGAGTCGGCGCGCCGCCGCCATTGGCGGGTGGTGGTGTTGAACTCCCACACGTCCGCCAGGAACCGGATGGTCCCGTCCTCCTCCCGCCGTCCTCCCATCACGTAGACACAGTGGTCGTATCCGTTGTGTTGGGCGGCGGTGATGTTGAAGGCCCGGGCCGGGCCGGGCCATGCCTCGAGTTCCTGCCAGGCGAACGCCTCGGGCTGGCCGCGCTTCGAGAGGTCGAGCGCCCAGAAGTTGCGCATCGCGGAGTCGAGGCCGTTGCCGCTCTGGCCGCCGGCGAGATAAATCACGTCGCCCACCGCGACGGCCTGTCCATGGGCGCAGGGCCGGGGGAGCGGCGGGAAATCGATGCGGGTGACCTCCTGCCGCCCGGAGTCCCAGCGCAGGACGAAGACCTCCGCAAAGGTCTGCCTGCCGTCGTTGCCTCCCATGCAGACCACTCCATGGGGGGTGGAAACGGCCGCGCCGTATGCCACGGGACGGGGGAGCGTTCCACCGCTGGTCCACTGGTAACCATCGTCCCGCTTGATCAGGACGTGGATCGGATCATGCCAGGTCTTCTCGCTCTCCCAGATCGGCTTCGGGAAATTCGCCCCGCCCGCAACGAGGAGGGCGTCATTGTGGACGCCGGCGAAGGGGCCGGCCACCCCGAGCGGATCCGGCAAGTCGGGCAATGGGCTCCATTCGAGGGGGGGCGCGGTTGCCTCTTCAGGTTCTTCAGCGGCCGGGACCGCCGGGGCGACGGCCCATAACGCGGCGGTTGCCAGCACCCAAAGGCGCCGGCGCGGGGAACTGGCAGGGAGGATCATGGATGCGCTCTACTCGGACTTCAGGTCTGGACGGGAAGTTCCCCCGAGATCCAATCGAAGAAGCCGATAGCCTCGAGGCCGGCGCGCAGGGCGGCGCATTGGGCGGGGCCCAGCGACTGCTGCGGCAACTGCGCCGGACCGCAGTCCG
>CAYPUM010000644.1:0-1953 GCA_964413545.1 uncultured Roseibacillus sp.
TCCCAGGAATTCTCGTTCAGTTCCTGGCCGCGACCGTGAGGGCCAAGCAACAGAACCGCATCCACCCGCGGGTCCATGAAGTCGGCCGTTTCGTTTCCCGGCCCGAAGCCTGTTCCTTTCATCCCAGCCAACGCACCGGCGGCATAGGCGCCGATCAGATGTCCGCCCACTCCAACCCGCGTGTCATCCATCTTGGAGGCCAGCTTGGAGACCTTGTCCTCAATCTCTCCCAGGGAATCGATCATGAAACTCATGTCCCGGGCGCGATCCCTCCAATCCGCGCCCATTCTACCGGTATCGGCATGATCGGCCTGAAGCACCACGTATCCGTTGGCTGCCCAATGTTCAGCAAGTGGTTTGAAATCGTCCCGGGTGCGCCGCACAGCGTGTGCAAACAGGATCATGGGAAACGGCCCATCTGCCTCGGGATAGGTGATGCGCAGCGTCAAATCCTTGTTTCGTTGCGTATCATGAAGCACCAGTTCCTCGATGGCGGCAACTCGGTGCGGTCCTCGTGCCGGGAGACTGGCGGCATCAGCATCTTGCCTTGTTGCCGGCGGCATCTGGCGGCCCCGGCGGCGGCCGGAGCGTTCGAGGACGGGGCGTAGTTCTTCCCTGGTGAGTTGTCCGTCGCCGTTGCGGTCGACCCGCTCGAAAATGGGCTTCAGGCGGTCGGGGGACTCTTCCCGGGAGAGCGCTTGGTCGTTGTCCCTGTCGAACAGGCTCAACAGCCGGGCAACCCTGTCCTGAGTGGCAACCTCTGGCTGTCCGTTGTTGTCAGGAGTTGTCGGTTTCGGCCTCTGGCTCGCGGCTTCCGCCGCTCCCGCCAGTTTCTGTTCCTGCATGCATTCGCCATTCGATTCCGTTTCCAGTGCCTCGCTCTGGAGCCACTCCCGGGCCTTTGCATCGCCTTTTAGGTAGGCGTCAAGAAAGGCGGTGGTCGCCTGCTGGATCCAGAGGTGATGCCGGGGATCGCGCTGGCGGGCTGGGTAGTACGGAACCGAGTCGGTGAAGGCGTTGTGCTCGGCGTCCTTGATTTCTACCAGCAACTTGTCTCCGGGTGGGAGGCCGTCGAAAGGCACGCGGGCCAGGTTGGGATTGGCTCGGGCTGCGGGTAACCAGTTGAAGTCACGCGTTCCGGTCACCATCAAGGTGGGAACCCCGATGCGCGCCCACGACTCTGCGTGGAGGGGGCTGGCGCGCCCGCCGCCTGGCTGCGGCGAGAGGGCAATCGCGCACTTGAAGCGTGGGTCGATAAACGTGGCATCCTGTGTGCCCGGCAGGTTGGCGCGTAATCCGACCATGGCCAGGGCGGTCGATGCGCCCGCACACTGCCCCGCCACCGCAATGTGGTCCGGCGCCAAGCGACCCTGTACCAGCTCGCTGCTGGCATCGTCGCTCAGCAACTTGTCGAGAACGAAGCGAACGTCCTCCGGCCGGAGGTGGAAGTCCTTGACGCCGCCCATCCCCCGCAGCCCTTGCTCATCGACGGCCTTGCGGTCGCTCCCGGGGTGGGTCAGAAATACCGCGATGTAGCCATGCTTAGCCCAGTGGGTTCCGAGATAGGTGAAGGCCTCGCGCGATTCGCCGCCGCCATGAGAAAACACGACAACTGGAAACGGACCGTTGCCGTATTTGCGATCGGGCGCGTAGATGCGGACGGGCACTTCGCGGTCTCGGGATGCATCCCTCCAGGTCGCGTCCTCGGTAGCCGCGGCCCAATTGCGGCCCGCGGGCGAGTATTCACTGTCGCCGCCAGCCACTTCCGTTGCCACGGAGAGCGCTGTGAGCATCGAAAGGAAAGCGGCAAGGAAAGGAGCCCCTGCCGCCGAATCGCGTCTTAACTGATCTCTTCGCATTGCCAAGAACCTCCTCCAAGTTCTCGTCCGCATTCCCTATTGCTTGCTGCGGCGTCGTCGTTCCAGAATCGGGCGTAGTTCCGATGCATCGAGC
>CAYPUM010000645.1:0-1938 GCA_964413545.1 uncultured Roseibacillus sp.
TGAAGCTGGTAGCGGGCCCGGTAGCCCTGGAAGTGTGAAACCGCCCTCAGGGTGAAGAGCAGGGTGTCGTCGGTGAAGCCCGCGAAATCGACCTGCATCGGCTTCGGGTCGGTTTGAAACCCGGCATTGGGAACGCGAGTCATGCCCGTGATCCGGCCCTCGCCGCTGACAAACGGGAGGTCCGACAGCGCGATCTGCAGCGATCCGTAGTTGGCGGGCTGTCCGGTCCAGACCAGGTCCACCAGCTCCCCCTCGTCCCCGTGAACGTTGACCTTGAGAAAGGAGGGATTGGAGGACTGCTGGCCGGACAGTTCGGCCTCCCAGCCGGGGCCCGCGGTGGCAAAGACCACATGGGGAGGCTCCCCGGCCCGTCCGTAGCCTGCCGGAAGGTTCTGGCTGCCGTTCGCAAAGGCAATGCCAATATCGTGGCCGAGCAGGGCGGCCTGAGAGGAGATCGGTCCGCAGAGAAGAAGACATGCTGCGGCTGAAGCTGTGATTCCGGCTGATTTCATTGGAGATGTCAGGGTTGAGACTTTCGGGACGGGTTTGGGGTCAATATGGATGGAGGACGGGGCGAGGGACTCCGGCGAGGCGGTCTTTCAAGGCCCGCGCGGCAGGCTCGCCGGCCTGGGACAGACGCGAGCTCTCCGCGCTGCACTCGCGCAGCACTTCAAGGTCCCGTTCCTGGCCGTGACGGCCGATCAGGCTGAGAGCCGCCTTGCGAAGGACCACCGGCTGGGTTCGGTCCCCGGCGATGGCGCGGGTCAGGTCCAACACGCCGGGGTCGTCTCCGATGGCGTGCAGGGCGGCGACGCGCACGTCCACCGGACGCGCCGGGTCGGCGGCCATGGCGCGGCTCAGTTCGAAGGATGAAATCGCTCCCGTCCCCTCCGTCTTCTCCCACTGGCGCCACAAGACCAGGGCCGTTCCTGCCGTCGGGGAAGCCGGGTCGTCGAGCATGCGCCGCACCATGCCGCGCAACCGTCGCCTGGTGTCCGGGCCGGCGCTTGAATAATGGCGGCCAAGGTGCTGCAGGGCATAAAGGCGCATGATATTCCGGGGATCCTCCACGGCGACGCGTTCCAGCAAGCCGAGCAGGGATTCGTCACCGTCCGGCGGGTTCACTGCAAGAGCGTTGCAGGCGGAGTTGAAAAGGTGGGCCCATGGTCCGTCTGCCATTTCCGCCGGCGCGCCTCGTTCCATGGCGGCCAGCAGCGCGGTGCGATTCTCGGGCGTCAGCCCCTTGCGGAGCCTCACCCCGGTGTCGAGGAAGCCGATCGCCTGTTCGACCTCTCGCGGCGTGCCGCCCCGCTCGAACACCACAAGCACCTGGCCGAATCCACGGGATGGAGTCTTCGGCCCGGCCCTCTCCTCCGAGGACCACTCGCGGGCGGCCGGTGACGACAGGCCGCTGATACCGGCGATCTTCCAGATCGCGAAAATGGCCGCCACACAAACCGCCGCGACCAGGGCGCCGAGAAGGACTCGCCTGTTTGCGATCATGAGGCGTCACCTCCCGCCTTGGGTTTCTCCACCACCGCGAACAAACCCTTCAAGGCGTCGCGTGGATCCTTCGAGTCGGTTCGGACCTGCAGAACGCAGATCCGGGGGGCGGCGGTGTCCCGGGGGGTCACAATGATCCGGTAGCTGCGGGCTTCCTGCAGCGGCACCAGTTCGCACGAGAACATCGGATGGTTCGCCGAGACCGACAGCACCCGGACGGGAACCCTCTCCGAAATCGCGATGTCCACCTCCTTGGGCCGGGCCTCCTCGCCCACCTCCCAGCGCAGGGCCTTGGCGGAGTAGCTCACGATCTCGGGAATCGTCACTTCGGCCACCAGCTTGACCGACCCCGACTCGAGAAACCGCACCCGAAGCGACTTGCGCACCGTGCCGCGCAATCCCCGCGTCAGAAACCGGGACGTGATCCTGCCTTGC
>CAYPUM010000646.1:0-1937 GCA_964413545.1 uncultured Roseibacillus sp.
CACGTCGAATTTCCACGGGAGTTTTTTCCCGTTCGGCCCGGTGGGCATCTTGAGTTCCACGAGGTGACCGACCGCCGAGGTGATGATGGCGCGGTCGTTTTCGAAGGAGTGGGAGTCGCGGGATTTCCCTTTCCGCTCGAACTTTCCGAGGATTCGGGCGAGCGCGCGGGAGAGATCGGCGGCGACGGAAGGCTTCTCCGCAATGATCAGGGTCTTGGCCATGGGGCGGGGCCAAATACGCGGCAGAAGACCGATTTGAAAAGGGATTTTTGCGGATCACCCGCCGCAAGATCGATTTGGCCTGCCGGAAATTCAGCGTCTAAGGGCTTTGCGGAGAAGGCCGGAACCGGCGCTCGTCGAACTTCCTGCCGGAAGCGGAGTCGCTGTTCGACGGCGTGATCTGGGGCACGATGGGGCGCACGTGCAGGCTCACCTCGAGTTGCGTGCCGCAGGTCGGACAGGGACCCATGGCCCGGAATGTCCGCAAGGTGAGAAACCCGCCGCAGGCCGGGCAGGGAAAGGTGAGCTGAACCGCGGAATTGAACATTCAAAGGAGTATCCTGCCCCTCAGGACTCCCTCACAAAGTAGGAGCCGGGAAGCTGCTTGACCAGACTTTTCATTTCGAGCCGCAGCAGGGTGGTGGCCACCACCGAGGCGGGAAGTCCGGCCGCGGTAACGAGCTCGTCGATGTTGCGCTCCCGGCTGCCCAGTTGTGCAAGGATCGCTTGTTCGGCATCGGAAAGATGGGTTTCCGCGGCGGGACCCGCGGGTTGGGCGAGGGGAGGATCGCTCCGCGCCTCGAGGGGGAGCTGCGAGAGTTCATCAAGGACCTGGGCTCCGTCCGTGACGAGGGTCGCCCCGGTGCGGATCAGGGCATGGCATCCCTCCGACTGCGGCTGGTCGATGGGGCCGGGAATCGCGAAGACGTGACGGCCGTACTCGCCCGCAAGGTTGGCGGTGATGATGGCCCCCGACTTCCGCGGGCATTCCACCACCATGAGGCCTTCGCACCAGCCCGCCACGATCCGGTTGCGCTGCGGAAAGGTCTGCTGGTCCGGAGGGGTGTCGATCGGGAACTCCGAGACCACCGCCCCGCTTCCCTCGGCAATGCGCTCCGCGAGGGGCATGTTCTCCGGAGGATAGAGCTGGCCGAGGCCCGAGCCGAGGACCGCCACGGTGCGCCCCCGCGCCGCGAGGGCCCCCTCGTGCGCGGCGGTGTCAATCCCGCGGGCCAGCCCGGAAATGATGGTGAATCCGGCATGGGCCAGTTGAAACGAAAACTTCCGGGCGCAGGTGCGGCCGTAGTTGGTGGCGCGGCGGGAGCCCACGATCGCGAAGGCATGGCGGTCGCGCGCGGCGAGCCGGCCCCAGACGTAGAGGACCACCGGAGCGTCCGGCATGTGACGGAAGGCCTCCGGCCAGTCCGCATCCTCCGCGGTGAGAAGCTGCAGTCCCCGCGTGCGAATCCTCCGCAGCTCGCCGGCAAGGTCGGCGTGGTCCTCCCAGCGATGAAGGATCCGCGCCAGCTCGGGCCCGATCCCGTTCACGGCCTGCGTTCTGGCGGCGGGCGCGCCGAGCACCGCCGGGGCGCTTCCGAAGCGTTCGAGGAGGCGGCCGATCCTGACCGGACCCAGACGGGGCAGCATGTTCAAGGCGATGAGAGCCTCCGGTTCGGTCACGGCGGGACTATGGGCAGGCCGAACAGACGTGGGAACTCTAATGTCCCGGAAAACCCGGCGGCGGCGGCCGCGCCTCGGGATTCGTATCGAGAGGTGAGCCCGGCATCGGACAAGACACGGGGGGGGGAACCCGCCATTACCGGGAGAGAAAGGAAAATGAAGCAGAAACCAAGAGCAGAAGATGGGGTCAGTCAACGTTTCACGTTGCCCGGAAATCGGGAATCTGCGGAATTGGGCGGCTGCCGCGCCAAGTGAGA
>CAYPUM010000647.1:0-1927 GCA_964413545.1 uncultured Roseibacillus sp.
ATCCTCCGAGAAGTCGATATGTTGCTCCTTGTTGAGTCCGTGTTCGGCGAGCTGGTTGCAGAGGTGGATGGAAGGGAGGAGGCCGTCGGGGGTGGCGAGGTTGGGGTATTGGAGTCCGAGGCCGAGGAGGAGTCCCCTGCCTCGCAGCTCGCAGATGCCGGGATGTTTCCATGAGGAGATTTCGGCACGGATGACCTGTTCCTGTTCGCGGGCGTTGCGCGGGAGGTCGTCGGATTTGATGGTGCGGAGGACGGTGTGTGCGGCGGCGCAGGCGAGGAAGTTGCCGCCGAAGGTGGAGCCATGGGAGCCGGCATCCATGACGGAGAAGAGCGGGGTGGTGTCATCGACGATGAAGCGGTCCGCGACCCAGAAAGCGCCGACGGGGAATCCGCCCCCCATGCCCTTGGCCCATGAAATGGCGTCGGGCCGGAGGTCGGGGTCGATTGAGCGCCAGCCCATGAGATCGCCGGAGCGGCCGAAGCCGCACTGGACCTCGTCGAAGAGGAGAAGCAAGTCGTGTTCCCTGCAAAGGCGTGCCGCCGCGAGGAGGAAATCGCGTTTCGCGACGTGCACCCCGCCCTCGCCCTGGATGGGTTCGAGGAGGACGGCGGCGGTTTCGGGCCGGATGGCCTCCTGCAGGCAAAGGGCGTCGTTGAAGTCGAGGTATCGGAATCCGGGGAGGAGGGGATCGAATCCCCGGTGGATCTTTTCCTGGGCGGTGGCGGAGAGGGCGCCGAGGGTGCGGCCGTGGAAGGAACGGTTGAAGGTGAGCACCTCGTATCGGGGTTTGCCCCGCTTGTCGGGACGGGCGTGGCCGAACCGGCGGGCGAGTTTGATGAGGCCGTCAATTGCTTCGGCGCCGGAGTTGCAGAGGAAGACTCTGCCGGGGATGCCGACGCATTCTTCGACGATGAACTCGGCCAGATCGGCTTGGGGAGCGATCTGGTAGAGATTCGAGCAATGGGTGAGTTCGAGGGCCTGGCGGTGGAGGGCCTCGGCGAGGGCGCGATGGCCGTGCCCGAGGGAGCAGGTGGCGATGCCCGAGCAGAAATCGAGGTATCGTTTTCCGTTCTCGTCCCAGAGCCATGATCCGTCGCCGCGCTTCGGCGTGATGGGGAAGCGGGCGTAGGTGGGAAGGAGGTAGCGGGCGATTTTGTCGGTGGTGGTCATGAGTGCCTCCGGCGGAGAGCGGTTTCTTGAATCAGGATTCCTTTCGGGCGGGCGAAGGCAAGCTTGGAGATCCTTCTTTCGGGGCGGAGGACGGGGGGATTCGGAGGCGTGTTGCGAGGAGGGCGCCGAGGGCGGCGCCGGCCGTGTTGAGGGCGAGGTCGAGAGGGCTGGAGTGGCGCGAAGGCAGCCATGTCTGGGCGGACTCGATGCCAAGGCTGAGAGCGAAGCCGAGGATGGTGACGGCAAGGGCGGGCAAGAGATGCCGGAAGCCGGTGCGCGGGCGGAGGACCAGCGCGGCGGCGAGTCCGAATGGAAGAAACCCGAAGAGGTTGAGGAGGATGTCGGAGGCAAGGATCCGGTTGACGGTGAAGCGGTAGCGGAAGATCCTCTTCGGCGGAAAGGAGGCGTAGCGCGGAATCACCAGATCGGGCCCGGTTCCGGCATGGTCGGAGGCCCGGGTTCCGGAGGACTCCCGGAGCGGATAGAAGAGGAACGGAGATTCGGGAGGGGGAGGGAGCGACCCGCCCTGAAAAGCGGCGTGCCGGGACGCGATGACCTCGGGTGGAAGGGGGGAGGAGAAGACCGCGAAGTGCCCGATGAGGCCGGCCCAACCCATGGCTCCGTAGGGAGAATTGCCGAGGATGAGGCGCCCCTTGGGTTGGCCGGCGGGAAGGAGGAAAGGGAAGTCGCGCCGGGAATCGACCGGTTGCCCGTCGAGGTAGAGGGAGGTGCGGCCGGGGGTATGGACGATGGTGAG
>CAYPUM010000648.1:0-1914 GCA_964413545.1 uncultured Roseibacillus sp.
CCCCCGAGTCGAGGGCGGACCTCCTGGTGCGGACCACGGAGTCGTTCGAGAGCGGCTACCGCATCACCGCCGACGCCGGGGCCGACGAGGTGGCCATCCGCCAGGCCAAAACCGGCGGCGGCACGTTCTACAAGAGGGACCACCCGGTCGCCGACGGCAAGCCGGTGAAGGTGCAGATCTTTGTCTGCGACAGCATTCTGGAAGCCTTCCTTGACGACCATCTCTCGCTGAGCACGCGGGTCCTCGACCGGTCGGCACACCGCGCGGCCATCGAGATCACCGGCGGCCGCGCCACGATCCGCAATCCGCTGCTGCACCGTTTCAAGGAGGGGGGGTGACGGGCATTGAACATGCAAACACACATGGGGGAGAACGACCAATCCGCTGCAATTGCCTGTTGAAAGGCAGGCGGCCCCGGGAATTGGGGCGGAATTCCTGAAAGAACGACCCTGAACGAAAGGATAAGAGCATGATGCGGATGACGGATTTGATCGGGAGTGGATGCGTGGCGGCGCTTCTGGCGGGGATGGCCTGTGCGGAGGGACAGCCGCCGCCGACCTTCCAACTCGTCCTCGACGGCGACAAACCGGCTTTTGAGATCGGTCCGAACCAGTGCCGGATGGCGACCTGCTACCGCGACAAGGCCGGGACCTATCACCTCTTCACGGATTTCATGGAGAAGGTGGCGCATTCGTTCGGCGCGGAGATCCGCTACTATCGCAGCGACGACCTGCGCGACTGGACGTTTGTCGACACGGTCGTGAAGAGGGGCGCGGGAACGGACGGGGATGCCTTTGGAGCGGCCAGTTCGCATGTGCTGGCCACCGACAAGCGCATCTATCTGTTCTACTCGGGACGAGCCGCGCCGGTGGGTGGAAAATTCGACGCATACGCGCCGTCCGGACAGCCGGGCTATGGCGCCGGCCGAATCTTGCTGGCCACAGCCGCGGCCGATGAGCATGGCGCCCCCGCCGGGGTGTTCCGCAAACAGGGCGTGATGGTCGAGCCCGGCGACGGCTGGGACGCGATGCGGCTGGATGATCCCTGCGCCGTCCTCGACGGCCAGACGGTCCACCTGTTCTTCAAGGGATTCGACAACAACCGCAACCGCGACCACGTGCGGGTCGGGTATGCGCGCGCCGCGCTTGCCGACATGGCGTTCACGAAGCACCCCGAGCCGGTCCTTGCCGTCCCCGGCGGCGGCGAGATGCCCAGGGTGTTCCGCGAAGGCGGCGTCTGGCACATGTTCTACCATCATTTCGGCGGCGGTGGTTCCACCTGGCGACACCATGTCTCGGAGGACGGGCTCCATTGGCGCCTTCACAACCGATCCTTCTTCGGGGGGCATCCGACGGGCGGACCCCGGGACATCATGATGATCCATGGCATGAACGGGGCCTTGCTCGAGGAGCCCAAAATGCTCGTTGCCGGAGCCCAACACGGGATCAACAAACTCTGGCTGTACCACCTGCGTGAGAAAGGGGCTGCCGGAAGATGAACGCGGTGCCGGAGAACGCGCTCGACAAATGAAGCAGAAAGGACAGTTCGCGATGCAGGAAAAATGGAGACGCATGGTAACCTCGAATCACAAACGTCCATGCATCGCCGTCATGGTCCTGACAGGATTCGCGATTTCAGTCGGAGCCGGGCAACCGGAGCCCGTCGCCGTGCACGACACGAGCATCAACCCGTTTATTGTGCCCCAGGGTGGGGTGGAATCCTTCGGCGATCCGTTCCCGACATGCTGGGACGGCGTGTGGCACCTCTACACCCTGAGCGCCGACCTGCGGCGGATCCACCACCTCACCAGCACCGACCTGGTCAAGTGGACCGAGCACGCGCCGGCCATGGTCGGCGGCGGGATCGCCACCGGCACCGTCGTGCGGCATGACGGCAAGTACTACCTGTTCTATA
>CAYPUM010000649.1:0-1913 GCA_964413545.1 uncultured Roseibacillus sp.
CGACACGAGGTCGTGGGGGGCCGGGGGCGGAGGCACCGCTGTAGCTGACTGACCATGGGCACCCACGACGCGGGGTCACGGGGAGCCGGGGTGACGGCTTGGCGGAGTTGACAAGGGCTGCCCGGCCTGTATGCTGCCCGCGTATGACGAAGATTATCACGGTGCGGCTGCGCGAGGAGGAAGTGGCGCGGTGCGACGCGGAGGCGAGGCGCCTGGGGCTGACGCGCACCGAATACGTGCGCTACCGGCTGTTTCGGGACAGGGGGGACGATGACGGTGCGGGGGGTGGTTTCCTGTCGCGGGATCTGGTTGGCGCCTACGCGGTGGGAACCGGCAGTGGCAATCCGCAGGTCCGCGAGGCATTGGCGAAGCGGGCGCAATGAAGACGATCGCGGATTCGGGATTTCTGATTGCGCTGCTGGACCGGTTGGATGCCCATCACGAGTGGGCCGCCGGCTTGATCGACCGGCAACCGGCTCCCTATCTCGTATGCGAGGCGGTATGTGCGGAGGTCGGGGCGGTGCTGGGCACACCCGAGCCGGTGATCCGGATGCTTGAACGGGGGGATCTGCGGCTCGACTTTTCGTTGCGGGACGAGTTGCCGGAGGTCGGCCGCTTGCTGCGGAAATACCGCGACCAGGGGATGGATCTGGCGGATGCCTGTGTGGTCCGGATGTCGGAAGTGCACCGTGCCTGCAGGGTCCTCACCGTCGATGTAACCGACTTCGCCGTCTACCGGCGCTTGGGCAACCGGGAGATCCCCCGCCTGACGCCTGAAACCTGAACCCTGAAACCGCCCCCCTGCCCCGCCGGCGGGTTGCAGGCGACCTCGGCGAGGTAGACATGGGTGCCGGACTCGTGGCTCGAGTCGTAGCTGATCCAGAGGCCGGGGGCGGTTGTCAGTCTCAGCCCGGAGCGCGTGCCGTTGACCCGATCGGTCGAGAACGTGCCGGTCGGCTGGCTGTAGACCGCGCCCACGACGCGAGGTCGCTGGGGGCCACAGGGGAACGCCCCAACGGGTTCATCCCGTTGGCCTGCTCGTCATGGCTCGAAGAGCGACGACGGGAGCGCATGGCCGGGCGGCTTGACAGCGGGAGGATGGTGGCCGATCCTGTGGACATGAAGAACATCACAGTTTCCGTGGACGATGACATTTACCACAGGGCCCGCATTCGGGCCGCGGAGCAGCGGACTTCGGTTTCGGCGTTGGTGCGCCGGGCGCTGCAGGACCTGGCTGGGGAAGAGACCGATTTCGAGCGTTCGGTCCGGGAGGAGGACGCGCTGCGGGAGCGCGTGCGATCGAGGGGATGCCGGTTCAGCGCGGAAGATCGCCTGACGCGGGAGCAAGTGCATGACCGGGATGCGCTTCGTTGACACCAACATTTTGCTCTACAGCATCAGCACCCTGGCCGGGGAAGCGTCGAAGGCGAGGGTGGCGAGGGATTTGCTGCGGGAGCGCGACCTTGCCCTGTCGGTGCAGGTGCTGCAGGAGTTTTACGTGCAGGCAACGCGACCCGCGAGGGTGGACCGGTTGTCGCACGAGGAGGCCGTCGCTTTCATCGGGAAGTGGAAACGCTACCCGATCTCGGAGGTCTCTCTGGAACTGGTGGAACGGGCCCTGCTGGCCAAGGTGCGCTGGGGCGTTTCCTACTGGGACGCCGCGATCATGGAGGCCGCCAGGATCATGAGCTGTGAGGAGGTTCTGACGGAAGATCTCGCCGACGGTCAGGATTACGGCGGCGTCCGGGTGGTCAATCCCTTCGGCGGCTGACAGCCACTCACCCCCGGAACTCAACCCCCGAGGGCGCCAGCCGAGGCAGCTCTCTGGCGTCGTGCCCGGAAGCCCCTCCCACCCTCTTACTCGGCGAAGCGGAACGAGAAGAAGTCGGCGTCGGAGAGGGTGACTTTCAGGC
>CAYPUM010000650.1:0-1911 GCA_964413545.1 uncultured Roseibacillus sp.
GTTCGTCAAGATTGAGATGATGGGTAGGCGGGCCGGAGGATGGAGGGCTGGCAAGGCGGCGAAGCGGAGTGATGTGATAATTTGAACAATTTTCTTGCTTTGCGATCGAAGAAAGTGTTCTTGAGAACAACTTCAAGACAGACACCGAGATGAAACGCAAAAAGAAGAATCGACCGGCGCGCCGCTCCCGACTCCCAGAAGAGCCTCTTTTTTGCGGTCGCCACCCCGATCTCAGTGACGAAGCGTTCGAGGAGTTCATGAAGCGCGTTCACGCCTTCGAGTCGGCGCCCACGACGACCCTCGCCCGCCTCCTGATCCGCGACGGGGTGGAGCTTCCGCCCCCGGAGGCCTTCACGGAAGAGTCGGTTCATGAGAAACTGTGGGAAGTGATCCACGGCATGGAGAGCCGCCGCCATTTCCTCGAATCGACCGACCACCTGACCGACCTCGCACTGTATCGCCACTTGTGGGAGAAGACGCTCAACGAGCCCACCGAGGAGGTCACCGAGGCCATGGGGGATTGCGCTTGTCACATTGATCTGCTCGGCGACGGATCGGAGGAATCGATCCGGCTCTGGCTGTGCTACCATGCCTCCGAGGCGGACCGCGCCGAATGGGCCCGGAATTATCCCGATGACCCGATGCCCGCGCACATCGACCCGCCGTGCGATCGGGACCGCCACCTGCCGAAGCGTTTCGCGTGAACCGGACTGCGCAGGACCCGGGGTTTTGCGGAATGGGGGATTCGCCTATCGCCAGCGGGCTTCGGCCGCGTGCAGGATGTCGGCGATTTGCGAGCGGGCCTCGTGCCGGTCCCAGCCCTGCATGAGGAGATGATCGTAATTGGTCTTCGCGTGGCGCAGATGGGCGCGGACGGCGAGGCGGATGGCGTTCACGGCGAACTCCTTGACGGAGTTCACGGAGCGGACGGTTCGGTTCGCGGCATCAGAGTCAAGGCGGGGCTCGCCTTCCGGACCATCAAGCGGTCCGCTCCGCGGCGAGGGTGTCGGTTTTTGCGGCCATGATGAAGTCGTTGCGGTGCAGGCCGCCGATCTTGTGGGTCCACCAGGAGACGGTGACGCGTCCCCATTCGGTGACGAGTTTCGGGTGGTGGCCCTCCTCCTCGGCGAGGGCCCCGACGCGCTCGGTGAAGGCGAGGGCGTCGGCGAAGCCGGCGAATTCGTAGCTCCGCTTGAGGCGCGGGACGCCATCGACCTCGGCGATCTCCCAATCGGGCAGCTCGCGTTTCCATGTGGCGACTTCCTCGGGAGTGGCTTGTGGCGAGTCGCCGCGACAGGCATCGCATTTTTGTTGGGCTAGTTCGGCGGTCATGGGGGACATCCTCGGACAGGGGTGCCGGTTCCGCAAGTGCGGGCGGCGGCGCTTTGGCGGGGTTCGGCCGCTACCCGCCAGGGCGGTGTCGCCCGACTTCGCCCTTCGGGCTGCGACGGGCAAGCTGCTGCGCTTGCCACCGCACTCCCATGCGACGGGCATTCCTCTGCCGCATCTTTCTGGGATGAAATCGGGCAAGCGACGCTGCACGCCAGAATACGATCTTCGCTTGAGCCGCTACTTCGGTACAAGTCGCGGCTACTGGATGCGGTTGCAACTCTCCTACGACATGGACAGAACCCAGCGACAGAAGGGCGCCGAGATCGATCGGAGTGTGCAGGTTGCCGCGGGACAATGATCGGCCAATCGGGCAGGCGGGGGGATTGAACCCCCGTCCCCCACACCACCGGACATGCGGGTCCGCATCCGGCGGTTCGAGCCGGTCACCTGTCAGCCTGTGCGAGACTGACGAATGGCACGAAGCCACACGAACTCGCTTGCCCCCTTTTTCTTCGGGCTGGTGCTAGTGGTTCGTCAAGATTGAGATGATGGGTAGGCGGGCCGGAGGATGGAGGGCTG
>CAYPUM010000651.1:0-1911 GCA_964413545.1 uncultured Roseibacillus sp.
CTCGTTGAGGGGGAGGTCCTCCTCCGCCCAGACGCGCAGGACATAAAGCACCGCGCTCCGCACGATGGCGGGGGTGGCATTGAGGTTGCCCGGATGGCACGGACCGGACCCCTCGAAATCCACCACCAGCCGGCCGTCCTCCCAGCCGATCGCGACTCGCAACGGTGATCCGTCGTCCATCGCGTCGGCGGCCCGCCGGACGCCGCCCGAAAGGTCCGCGGCCCGGACCCGCATGATGCCGGCCGCGCGTTGATAGAGACGCTCCATGTTCTCCGCAACCTGCCGCGCCGAGGTCGTCGCGATCAGCTTCTGCATCGCCGCCACCCCGTGCCGGTTGGCGGCGGCCTGCGCCGCAAGGTCCGCAAGGTTGTCGGCAAGGGCGCGGCTCGGGTAGCGCGCCGAACGGAAGAGCTCCTCCACCTCGTCTATGCAGGCCACCCCGCTGTCGAAGAGAAGCGCCGGCGGAATCACCACCCCTTCCTCGTCAAGCGCAACCGCCCCGGCCGGCATCGATCCCGGCGAACGCCCGCCGAGTTCGGCATGGTGGGCCCGGTTCGCCACAAAGGCCGCCACGCAACCGGCGGCAAAGACCGGGCTCACCACCGTCACGTCCGGCAGGTGCGAACCGCCAAAACCCGGGTGGTTGACCACCACCATGTCACCCTCCTTCCAATCGCGGCCCCGCGAGATCTCGCGCACGCAAAGCCCCAGCGCCCCGAGGTGCACCGGAATGTGCGGAGCGTTCACGATCAGCCGCCCCCGCGCGTCGAGCAAGGCGCACGAAAAGTCGAGACGCTCCTTGATGTTGGTCGAGATGGCGGTCCGTCGCAGCAGTTCGCCCATCTCCTCCGCCACGCTTTCGAACCGGCAGCGGAAGAGTTCCGCCTCCACCTCGGGCGACCACGAATCAACCGCCGCATCCCCCGCTTCCGGCGCGCTCCTCCGGAAGCGGAGGCTTCCCATCGTGCCGGCCGCGCACGCCCAGCCCGGTTCGAGGACCGCGGTGCGGTAGGCATCCTGCATCACGACCCGCTCCGGAGCTTCGCCTCCGAACGGTTCGAATTCCTCTCCCGCCATGTCCTCGACCGCTTCCGCCGCGACCACCCGGACCGCCACCACCTCCAGCTCCCGCCGCTTCGGCAGGGCGTAACCAAAGAGGCTCTCGTACTTCTCGGCGAACCGCGCCGCCAATTCCTCCGCATTCGGCGCCTCGGGAAACTCGATCTCGAGCGCCGCGTCCTGTCCGCGGATCCGCATCTCGACGAGATGCCGGGAAACCGCCGCGGTCCCGCCCAGTTCCGCCAGCGCCTCCCGCCCCATCCCGGCGAAGAGCGAACCCAGTCCGCCCCGGCATTCCGATAGCGGGGCCAGAATCTGCCGCTCCACCATCTCCTCCCGCGCCGCCCGGTGCAGCCCCCACGCACTCAACAGGCCGGCGTCCCCGGGAACAAGGATCTCCCGCACCCCCAGCTTCCTCGCCACCGCGCAGGCGTGCTGCGGACCCGCCCCCCCAAACGCCACCAGCGCGTAGTCCGAGGGATCGTATCCCTCCCGCAGCGACACTTTGCGAATCGCTTCCGCCATGCGCTCGACCGCAATCTCCCGCAGCCCTTCCAGGAGAACCTCGTCGCCGGCAACACCGGCCCCGTCGCGCGCCATCGCGGCACGCAACTCTCCGAGCCGGTCCCGCGCCGCGGCCGGATCGAGCGGAATGCTGCCGGCCTCCGGCGCCATGCAGCCCAGCAGGAGATTGACATCGGTGATGGTCAGCGGGCCGCCCTTTCCGTAACACGCCGGACCCGGGTCGGCGCCCGCGCTTTCCGGACCCACTTCCAGGCCGCCGTTGTGCCAGCGGCAGATCGACCCCCCGCCGGCCGCCACGGATTCGATCCGCACCGCCGGCGCCACGAC
>CAYPUM010000652.1:0-1911 GCA_964413545.1 uncultured Roseibacillus sp.
ATTCACCCAACTGGATCGAGGCCACCGTCTCGGAAACCGGGATGCCGCGGAATTCCACCTCGTGGTTGCGCCCGATCGCCGCCACGTCGGCTTCCGTCAGGTCTCCGCTGGTCGGACCTTCGCCGGCGCTGTTCCAACAGAGGGTGTCCCAGCAACCGGCCCCGCTGGCGGTCCGGACGACCAGAGGCGCGCCCCCGGAGGCGGCCCCGGCAATGGTCAGCTTCGCGTTTTCCGGTGTCCGGGAGCCCCGTTTCGTGTTGATGCGGAAATTGTGGCTGAGCCCCCCGTTGTCTGACGGGTCGGAAACGAGTTCGATGCGGAAGACCGAATTCGTCCCGTCCACCACCGCCGAAATCGGATCCGCGAACGGCCACACGTAGACGCCCGCGTCGGCCGTGATGTCGAGCGTGTCGGTCACGCTGCCCAGCACCACATCGTCGCCTCCCCCCGGCGCGCCGTCCGTCCCCAGATACGTGATGGTGGCCGTGAGGACGTTGCCATTCGTGTTGCCGCCGCTCGGCATGCCTACGGCCAATCCGGAGGCAGTCACGGTCGGATTCACCTCGAGGGGGCCAAAGTCCCTTTCAAAGACAAGGGTTTCGGGATTTCCCTCGCTGTCCAACTGGCCTCCTCCGAAGGTCGCCTCGTCCACGAAAAACTCGGTTCCCAAGTCCGAGACCTGCCCCGCGGAAATGACGGCAGGCGCCTCGACCGGAAACGCAAGCAGCATGATCACGACCGTCACCCGGCCGGGGCCTTCGACTGGCAGGGGATTGCGCATGGGGTTTGCGGAAGACTCTGATCGGGACTTATCCGCCCGATGCTTCCATCCCGGAATCTGTCTTCGTCCTCAACCAAAGGTCAAGGCAAAGAAACCGGTCCCGGCGGAGGACGCCCGGGAACCCGCTCCGGTGTGAAATTTCGTCATTTCCGCCGATTCCTATTGCAATTGCGTCTCAATACGGCTTGATTTGACTCAGGATGTCGATGAGAGGGGCAGAGATTTCGGGATGCGAAGGGGTGCTGAGTCTGGACCGTGCGGCGGCGGGGTGTGATTTTGAGGTGAGGGGATTGGAGGGTCCGGCGTGCCGGCAGTTGCGGGAGATTGGTTTTTGCGAGCGGATGCGGGTTCGGAAGCTGACGGACGGGCGGAATTTTTTATGTGTGGTGTGCGGGACGCGGCTGGCCTTGAGCCGGTCTCTGGCGCGGCAGGTGCGGGTGGAGCCGGTGGTCTGAGTTGGGGCCGGATGAGGGAGCGCGGGAAGAATGGGGTTCTGCCGAAGGTGGCCCTTGTGGGGCATCCGAATGTGGGCAAGACGACGCTGTTCAACCGGCTGACGGGTGAGCGCCGGAAGGTGGGGAATTATCCGGGGGTGACGGTGGAGAAGGTGAGCGCCACGGTGTTCACGCCGCATGGGAAGAAGATCGAGCTGGTGGATCTTCCGGGGTGTTATTCGCTGTCGCCGAACTCGCCGGACGAGGCGGTGACGCGGGATGTTCTGCTGGGCGACCATGAGGGCGAGAGCCGGCCGGAGCTGGTGATCTGCGTGGTGGATGCCGCCAGTCTCGAGCGGCATCTCTACCTTGTGATGCAGGTGGTGGACGCGGGGCTTCCGGTGGTGGTGGCGTTGAACCAGGCGGACCGGGCCGAGGCGGAGGGGCTGCGCATCAACCGCGAGGTGCTGCGCGACCTGCTGGACGTGGCGGTCATTCCGTGTCAGGCGACGAACGGGCAGGGGTTGGTGGACTTGAAGCAGACCCTGCGTTTTCCGCTTCCGGCCCCGGTTTCGAGACAGTGGAAGGGGCCGGCTGCGGTGGAGTCCGCCATCCAGAAGCTGACCCGGACTCTGGCTGAGTCGGGGGTTTCGCGGCCCGAGGCTCATGCCATTCACCTTCTTGCCGATCCGGACT
>CAYPUM010000653.1:0-1908 GCA_964413545.1 uncultured Roseibacillus sp.
CACCCTCGCGGCGGTGGTGGCCAACTCCACCGGCTCCCGCTTCGAGGCCCTCAGCGGGGTCGAGTCGAACGTTGCCGAGATCCGCGCCAAGATCGAGCAGGCCCGCTCCTTCGCCAAGCTGCGCGGCCGGAGCACGATCCTGTTCATCGACGAGATTCACCGTTTCAACAAGGCGCAGCAGGACGTCCTGCTGCCTCACATCGAGCGGGGCACGGTCCGCTTCGTCGGGGCCACCACCCACAACCCGTATTTCTACGTCAACTCCCCTCTCGTTTCGCGCAGTCAGATCTTCCAGCTCGAACCGCTCGCGGAAGACGACATCGTGCGCCTTCTCGAACGCGCCCTGCGCGACCCGGAACGCGGGCTGGGCGACCGGAACGTCGAGGCCGGCCCCGAGGCCCTCGCCCACCTCGCAAGGAAGGCCGACGGCGACGCCCGCAAGGCGCTCACCGCACTCGAAGTCGCGGTCCTCACCACCCCCCCGGCCGACGGCGTCATCCGGATCGACCTCGGCGTGGCCGAGGAATCCATCCAGCAAAAGGCGGTGCTCTACGATGCCGCCGGCGATCAGCACTACGATACCATCTCGGCCTTCATCAAGTCGATCCGCGGCTCCGATCCCGACGCCGCCCTCTACTGGCTGGCCAAGATGCTGCACGCCGGCGAGGACCCGCGCTTCATTGCCCGGCGCCTCGTCATCGCGGCCTCCGAGGACATCGGGCTCGCGGACTCGAACGCCCTGCGGGTGGCGGTGGCGGCCCAGCAGGCCCTCGACTTCGTCGGCCTCCCCGAAGGCCGCATCCCGCTCGCGCACGCCACCGTCTATCTCGCCACCGCCCCGAAATCCAACTCCGCCTACGCCGCCCTCGAAGAAGCCCTCCGCGACGTCGCCCGGAACCGCACCCTCGCCGTCCCCGAACACCTCCGCACCAAGTTCCGGAAAAAACTCGCCCAAGCCTCCGGCGCCGACCAGGCCGCCATGCAATACCTCTACTCGCACGACTACGAGGGAAACTTCATCCCCCAGGCCTACCTCCCCGAAGGCCGCCGCTACTACCACCCCACCGGCAACGGCCTCGAAAAACGCATCCGGGAGCGCCTCGAACATTGGCGGGATCAGTTCGACAAGGACTGATCCCGCTCCTATCGTAGCGCAGCTCCGTCAGCCGATTGCCATGCTGGGACGCCCGGTCAGCTCCGCCATCCCCTTCATCGCCATCCCTTTGGCGACGGGACTGGCGGCGCTGCTCACGCCGCTCGTATTCAAGGCCCTCAAACGCCTCGCCCCGCCGGTGGCGCCAGAAACCCGCGAGAGCGCGACCCGGGCACCCGCAGACCACCTCGCCCCGCCCCGCCCCAGTCCCGTCCACCCGCCCGCACCCGCGGAAACAGCCTCTCCGCCCACGTCTGCCGCCAGCCCGACCACATCATCATCCCCCGGATCGATTCCCCTCGTTCCCGGGAGCATCCCTCATCCCGGAACCACAGAGCCGTGGACGGCGACCCTGGTGCCCGCCAGGCGGGCGGGCGCTGCGCACAAAAGGCGGGGCCGTCCGGCCCCGCCTTTCGCGTTATGATGCAACAGCAGTTGTCGCGTTGGGGGTGATGCTCAGTTTGAAAGGGTCTTTGCGAAGTCGTCCCGCACGATCGCGATGCAGTCGAGACAGAGGTGCCCGCAGTGCAGGGCGGTCCGCGCTGCCGCCGACGCGCAGGCTTCCGCAAGGTTCGCGCAGGCCGCGGCGCACAACTCGGCATACTGGAGCGTGAACCGGCTCTGCCGCATGCAGGCCCCGATCAGTTGCTCGCATGCCGATATGCACTCGTTGATGTGCTCGTGCAGCGGATCCTCGTAGTCGTCGCTTCCGATTTCGTCGGCCAGAACTTCACAGGCCTGAACGCAGCGTTCGA
>CAYPUM010000654.1:0-1895 GCA_964413545.1 uncultured Roseibacillus sp.
ATCGGCCGCGCGTCGTAGCTCGGGAGGGCACAGATATCCAGGTGGATCTGCTGCGCGGGAAGATGGCGCTGCTCCGGGCGCGTCTCGATGCGCAACTTCCAGGTCGAAACCCGCCCGGCGGTTTGCTTCGGTTCGCTGACCCGCACCGGCAGTTCGTAGCGGGTGGAAAGCCTCCCGGTCAGCACCTCGGCAAGCCCGGCCAGGTCTTCCCGTCGAAAGTCGGCCCCGCCGGTGAAGTCCAGGTCTTCGCTGAGACGCGGCGAGCCGTAGCAGGCCCGCAGGCAGGTGCCCCCGATGAAGGTCAGGCCCGCCAACAATCCCGCCCCACTCATCTCGCGGAAGATGTCGTGATGCAGAAGCTCCTTCTCCACCACCGGGCGCAACACCGCGTGGTCGGCACGCGAGCGCAGGGCTTCATCAACGAGTTGGTCAAACAAACTCACGCAGCACCTCCTCGTCGATCAGATCCTGGCTCGGGCGGCGCGTCGTCCGCAGGTCGCGCCAGGCCTGTTTCACCGAAGCCCGCCAAAGATGCTTCTCGCGGTCCCAGCTCAATTCACCCGCGACGTCGTTCGGGCACTGCGCGGTGTGCACGAACTCGATCCGCCCATAGTCGCCGCAGTTCACCACGTGGCTCCGCCCGGAACTCATCAGGGTGATCCAGTTGATCGGCACCTGGGAGATCACCCCGGCATCACTCAGGACGGTTTCCAAGCTGAGGAAATTAAACTCCCCGGCCCGTAGCCGTGCCGCGGCATGATAAAGCAAATGCTCCCGCGGGTAGTCCGCCACCGGATACCAATAGACGCCCCGGCACACCCGCTTCAGCAAACCCGCCTTCGTCGCCCGCGACAGCAACACCGCCAATTGCCCGCACCCCGGCACCGCCGCCGCCAGGTCCGGGGCCGAAAACACACAGTGCTCCCGATCCGCCAAGGATGCGAGAACCTGCGTGAGCTGTCTCATCGGTTGCACGACCGATCGAACTCTACAAAAGATTGCAAATAATGCAAGTTTTTGTAGATCCATGGAAGGCCTGCCCCGCGGTCGAATCCAAGCGAGCAGAGCAGCAAGAATACCATCGTCGCTCACCCTGCCAACTGGAGCAGGTCATCGATCGCGTCGGGCTTTGCGCCCGGCAACCCCACCGCGCTTGGGTTCCCTTCCCGCAGGCGGCTTGAGGCTCGGCGTGGCAAGTCGATTCTGCGCAAAAGCGTAGAAGAATCTGCGCCGCGCCACGTAGGACCATTGATTCAATTTTCACGACCTTCTGACCACCAAAACAGATGAAACAAAGGAACATGAGAAGAACACTGGTGATGATCGCCGCCACGATTGCTTTCAGCTGTCCTACCCGGGCTCTTGAGATCGAGGCCATCCTCGCCAAGCCCACCGCGGACAACCCGCAGTTCGACCGCAAGGAAGCCTGGCCCATGCTCGTGGGCGACGAGTATTTCCTCAAGGAGAGGTGGGGGAAGACTCGCACATACATCTGGAACGTCGAGAAGAGCATCGAGGCCGCGAAGGCCGGCGGTCGTCGGCGCGAACCCGACGCGACGGACCCGCGCAACTGGATCGACGCCGCGACGGGCAAGCCCGCCGCGGAGTTGCCGGACATGAACACCGACCTGATCTTTCCGGACAGTAATACGCCCTACAAGGCGGCATTGGGGGATGCGGACAAGAAGGGGGCCTTCTGCCGGCACGTCACGGTCGGGAAGAACGCCACGTTTTCATCCTGGGGAGGCCGCCACCATCGATTCCACATGTTCGGAAACCTCTGGATCCGGCCGGGCGGCTCGATGCGAACGGGGCAGGGCAACCTCGCCTTCTCAGGGGCCAAGCACACGTTCGTGCGCTTCGACTGGCCGGAAGACGGGGTGTTGAAGAAGCTC
>CAYPUM010000655.1:0-1889 GCA_964413545.1 uncultured Roseibacillus sp.
GAAGCGCGAAGGCTCCACTCACGGGCTGGTTCCTTGAGCGGATGACGTAGCTCACGAATCGTGGCTTCCGGCGGCACAAGGCCGCCGGGGGCCCTTCTGACCGACCCTCTGCCGCCAAACACCAACGGCGATCAGTCCTCGATCCTGGTGATGTCTTCGCGGGGTTTCGGGTAGTTCCTTGCGGCGATGCGCTTCCTCGTCTCCTCGACCATCGCGGGGGTGACGTGGTAGTGGTAGGTGCCGTAGTCGCGCACCGTGAACTTGCCGGTCCGGAAGAATCCCCACTTCTCGAAGAACCCGGTGAGGTCGAGCTTGGCGGCGTCGCAGCAGATCTCGACGAACTGGAACTGGTTGCGGATCGAGTCGTTGCCGGTGCCGGCGGCCGGGCGGCGGCGCATCTCCTCCATGACGTCGGCGTAGAAGTCGGGCTTGCCGTTGCGCTTGAACCAGAGGTGGAGTTGCCAGAACGGGATCAGGCGCTGGAAGACGTCCCCGACTTCGAGATACGACTTCTGCGGATCGGTCCCGATGATGTTCTTGCGGGCGGCGGCGTATTTCTTTTCGCGCGCGATCCGGCTGTCGTTGCCCATGGCGGTGGTGGTGTACATCGTGAAGATGTTGCAGCTCACCTCGGTCATGCCGCCCCATGTGATCTGGGGCCGCATCTGGAGGACGTGGCCGGCCTCGTGGCAGAACCCCCAGCACGGGTCGCCCCGGACCACGTTGTCCGGGTTGGCGACCATCCCCATGGTCCCCTTGTTGCCGAGGTAGGCCACCCCGTTGCCGTCACGGAACATGTAGAAGTTGTGGTTGACGCGGGCAAGGATGCGGTTCGGCGGGATCTTGTCGTATTTCACGAGGCCCATCAGGGTGTAGTGATGGCCGAGCATGGTGTCGTAGGCGCCGATCAGTTCGACCCCCCGGTCGCCGGTGTGCACCTTGAACCACTTCACCGGGTAGGCCACCTGGATGTGCTTGCCGCGGGCGTCGAGGATCGGGCTCACGGCCTCCTCGAGCAGGCGCTTCCAGTCGTCGTTGTCGTGTTTCGCGATGTCGAAGTAGCCGTTCACCTTGCCGGTGGGGAAGTGGACCGTGATCTCCGGCGCGGACTCGGAGTGGTCGTCGAAGTAGCTGAGGTAGACGTTGCCCCCCTTCTCGACCTCGATGATGTTGAGCCCCTCCTCGAGTCCGATCTCCTGGCGGTGCAGCCCCCAGCCCCTTGGGTCCTTCGCCGGGTCGGTCCCCTCGGGCGGCTTGCGCATCCACTCCGGGACGAGCAGCGAGATCTTCTTGCCGTGGGTCTCGCCGACGAAGACGACGTGCGGGCCGGCCTCGAGGCACATCCCGGTGATGCCCTCGTAGCGGCTGAAACCGTCCCCGATCTTCAGCGTGCGCCCGAGTTCGCGGGGCGACGGGTAGGCCGGGTAAGCGGCGGCGCGACAGGTGCGGTCGTATTCGTCGCGGAGCATCCGGGCGGCGATCTTCCCCAGCAGTTCGCTGCGGAAGGCCGAAAGGTCCTTCCTGCCCACCTCCGGCCGCAGGCGGCTGCACGTCGAGTCGGTGAAATACCGCAGGTCGGCCCGCAGCGCGTCGGCGTCGTAAGCCGCCTCGCCAACCAGCGGGAAGATGCACATCAGGGCGATGAATCGAAATGGTCTGGTCATGATGATCTCAATGAAGTGGTTCCGGGATGGCCATCCCGGCCGGTGAGATAAGAACGACGCCACAGCGCGGTCTATATCAGCTTTTTGCGCTCCGCCAGAGCGGTGGAACGCCCCCCGGCGGGCTTGTCCCGCCGCCTGCGCTTTCGTGTCCACCGCCGGCTTGGCGATACCGGCGGAGGAACGCCCCCGGCGGGCTTGTCCCGCCGGAGCGAACGATTGGTCAGC
>CAYPUM010000656.1:0-1880 GCA_964413545.1 uncultured Roseibacillus sp.
GGAAGAGCCCGAGAAGATGATGAAGCAGCTCGTCCGCGAGATGGAGCGCGGCGTGGCCAAGGCCAAGGAGGCGCTCATCAAGGCGATTGCCGACGAGCGCCGCATCGAGAAGGAGATCGCCGAACAGAAGGACAAAATCACGGGCTGGCAGCAGCGCGCCATCGCCGCGGTCCAGGCCGATCGCGACGACCTCGCGCGCAAGGCCATCGAGATGCGCAAGGAAAGCCAGGCGATCCTCGCCGCGCTCACCCTCCCCCGCGAAGAGGACGAATCCCTCGACGCCTTCGCCAAGCGGGTGGTCACCGACATGACCGGCGAGGTGCGCTCGGCGGCCGACCGCGGCAGCGCGATCCATGCCGCCATCGAAACCTACGCGCAGGGCGGCTGGATCCCGGAGGACAAGGAGGTGGCCGGCCTTTTCGAGCCGGCCCGCCAGTGGTTCGAGGCGGAGGTTTGCCAAGTCCACTCGGTCGAAACCGCCGCCGCGCACCTCGAATGGGGATACGCGGGGCGGGTCGACCTGGTGGCCACGCTGCGCTGCACGGGTCGCCCCACGGTGGTCGACTTCAAGACGCAGAAAGTCCGCCGCGACAAGAAGGGCCGCTTCAAGCCCATCTTCCACGACACGTGGCCGCTGCAACTGGAGGCCTACCGGCAGGCCCTCGCCTCGAAAGACAGGGGGCTGGCCGATGCCGCCATCGCCTCGGTCGTGATCGGGTCCACCGAAGCGGTGCCGGTGGCGGTGAAGGTGTGGGACGACGGGGAGAAAGTGGGATTCTTCCGCGCCTTCCTCGCGGCGCGCGCCCTCTGGGTCTGGCAGAAGAACTACTGCCCGGTTCGCGACGCACCGAACGACGACGAGGAACCGCCGGCCCCGGTGGCCGCGAAATGACACCAACGCCATGACGGAGATCCGTTGTTCGAGCGCGGTGCGCAGTCCCGCCGACCTCTTCCACGACCTCGCCGTCTCCGGGGAGAACGTGTTTCTCACCGGAGCGGCCGGGACCGGGAAGAGCTACCAGGTGGAACGCTTCACCCGGAAGCACCGCGACACGCACGTCACGGCCTCGACCGGAGTGGCGGCCCTGAACGTGGGCGGGATGACGGTGCATCGCTGGAGCGGGATGCTGCTGGGGCCCAAGCCCGGGGAGAGCTTCGATCGTTACTTCGCCGGCCTCACCCGCAACCCGCGCCCGTCGATCCGTGCCGCCTTCAACCGGATCCGCCGGTGCGAGCGGCTCGTGATCGACGAGATCTCGATGCTCTCGGGCCTGCACTTCGCCTACCTCGACTTCCATTGCCGGGAGGTGCGCAACGATCCGCGCCCGTTTGGCGGGACTCAGGTGATCGGCACCGGGGACGCGCTTCAGTTGCCGCCCGTGCGGACGAACCCACGCCTTCCCTACGACTGGTTCTTCGATTCGCCCGCGTGGGCTGAGGCCGGGTTCCGCAAGGTGGAGCTGACGCGCATCATGCGCCAGGACGACCCGGAATTCGCCGGGGCCCTCTCGAAGTTCCGGCTCGGGGTGATCGACCGCGAGGTGACGCGCCTCCTCAAGCCGCGGGTCACCCTCTTCCCCTCCCAGAACCTCACCCGCCTCCTCACCCACAACGTGCAGGTCGACCGGTGGAACGACTACTGCCTCGGAGAACTGCCGGGGCCGGAGTCCGTCCGCACCGCCGAGACCTACGGCCCGCAGCACCAGATCGACTTTCTTAAAAAGAACCTCCTCACGCCATCCGAGCTGCGCCTCAAGCCGGGGGCGCGGGTCATGTTCACCGTTAACAGGCCTGACGATGGTTACGTGAACGGACAAACCGGAGTGGTCACCGCCGTCGGCACGTCCTCGGTGGTGGTGGAAACCCACGGCGAGGAAGTG
>CAYPUM010000657.1:0-1877 GCA_964413545.1 uncultured Roseibacillus sp.
GAATTGCGCGACGTCGCCGCCCGCGAGGCGCAGCACCTCGGCGTGGTGGAAGAGGGCCTTCCCGGGGGCTTGATGGCGCTCGTAGTAGCGGGCCAGGGATCGATGCGCGATGACCTTCTCAGGGTCGATCTCGAGCACCTTGTGGAGGACTTCGAGGGCCTCGGGGTCTCGCTGGGCGGAGAGGAGGAGAAGGCCCAGCCGGGTGCGGAGAGCGAGGGAATCGGGAGCGGCCGCGGCGTGTTTTTCGAGCACCGCGATGGCTTGGTCGAGGCGGCCGGTATTCCGGTAGTGGTCGGAGGCGAAGCGCGCCATGTCCGGGCGCTCGATGCCTGTCCGGACGAGGTTGGCGGCGACGAGGTCGAGGCGTTCGCGGAGTTCGGCGGATCCTGCGGGCAGGAGGGTTCTGGCGATGGGCGCGAGGGCCCTCCAGTGTTCCGGGCCGGCCTCGGCGACCTCGAACTGGGCGTTGAAGACGGCCAGCGACCGTTCGCGCCGGGCCCGGTTCTCGTGGACGTTGACGAGGCGGGTGAAGACCTCGGGGTGGTGCGGGAAGCGTTCGTTCGCGGCGGTGAGAACCGCTTCCGCGGCGCGCTGTGCGTCGGCGTCGTGCGGGGCGTGTTGTTCAAGGAAATCGGCGTAGCAGAGTTGCGGGGCGAGCCGGTCCGGATGGCCGACGGCAAATCCGCGGAGGGTCTTCGCGGCGGCCGGGAGGTCGTCGTTCGCAAGCTGAATCGCGGACGCCTTGCGGGCGGCCGCGAAGGAGGCCGGGTCTGCCGCGAGGACCGCCTCGTAGTGCGTGCGAGCGCCCCCAAGGTCGCCTTCGAGTTCCGCAAAGACGCCCCGGGCGTAGCGGGCGAGGGTCTCTTCGGAGGCTTGGCCGAGGGCGGGGACGGCCAGGAAGATCAGGGGCGTGAGAGACGGCCTCATGGGCGGGATCGGGCCGGAAGGCGGGCCGACGCCGCCGGGGATCCCCCTCCGCACGGAGGCTCCGGCACGGCGTGCGGCGTTCACCAGTCCGGTTCCCGCGGCGGCGCCGAACGGGTTACGACTTGTAGCGCAAGCGCTTCTTGTGGCGGTTGGCTTTCATCCGCTTCTTGCGCTTGTGTTTGTTGATCTTGGTCTTGCGACGTTTCTTGAGCGAGCCCATGGCGGGTGGTTGTTGGTGAGGGCGGGGCGGATGGAATCCGCCGCCGCGGTCAGGGAACGATTTTGTTCAGGGGGTATTCGATGAGTCCTTCGGCGCCGAGCTCCTTGAGGTCGGGGATCAGGTGGCGGGCGACGGTCTCCTCGATGATGGTCTCGACCGCCACCCAGCCGTCTTCGGCGAGGGGGCTGATGGTCGGACGGCGGAGGGAAGGTAAGCGTTCGAGGACCTCCGGCAAGGACTTTTCCGGGAGGTTGAGTTTCAGGCCCACCTTGTCGCGGGCGGCGAGCGCGCCTTTCAGCATCAGGACCATGCGTTCCATCTTCTGGCGTTTCCAGTGGTCCTCGTAGGCGGCCTTCGAGGCGTAGAAGTGCGGGAACGAGGACAGGATCTCATCCACGATGCGGAGCTTGTTGGCGCGCAGCGAGGAACCGGTTTCGGTGACGTCGACGATGGCGTCCACCAGGTCCGGCACCTTCACTTCGGTGGCGCCCCATGAGAACTCGATGTCGGCCGTCACTCCCATGGATTCGAGGTAGCGTTGCGTGATCCCGACCGCTTCGGTGGCGATGCGCTTGCCTTCGAGATCCGCGGGGGTTCGGATGGGGGAGTCTTCCGGGACCACCACCACCCAGCGGGTGGGGCGCACCGAGGCGCGGGAGTAAGGCAGCTCGGCGAGATCCACGAGATCCGCCCCGTTCTCGTAGACCCAATCGAACCCGGTGATGCCGCC
>CAYPUM010000658.1:0-1868 GCA_964413545.1 uncultured Roseibacillus sp.
TCATCCTCGAACACTCCGACGTCGCCCAACTCATCGGCCGCAACGGCTTCATGGCCGGCGCCATCCGGAGCGTCCTCAGCGCCGCCGCCGAACGCGAAGGCATCAAGGTCAGCCTCCGTATCCAGTCCCACGAGGAAGAACGCCAACGAATCGCGGAAATCGAGGCCAAGGAAATCGTCGACGACGGGTCCTGATCCGCAATCCCCCCCCGTGGCATGACCGTCCCGGTCATGACCCCACCCCCCTGCGGGCGGCAAGTTTCGGCCGCTCGGCGGCCTCCTCATGATCACGACCGGGACGGTCGTGCCACCCGGGGGGGGCGGCTCACCCCTCCATCCCGTACAGCGCCACCTTGTGGCGCCGGCAAAGCCTCCCGACCTCGTCTTTCCCGAGCAAGAGCGTCTTCCCCGCCTCGACCACGATCGCTGAAACGCCCGCCTCCCGGCAGGTCACGATCGTCCGCGGCCCCACCACCGGAACGTCGAATCGCAGATCCTGGTCCGGCTTCGAAACCTTCACCAGCATCGCGCGCCGCCGCCGGGCCAACTCCCCGCCGCGCCGGATGCAGGCGTCGGTCCCCTCGAAGGCCTCCACCGCCAGAACCGTCCCCTCCCGCACCACCAACGATTGCCCGATGTCGAGACCGCTGACCTCCTTCGCCAGCCGATAGCCGAACTCCGCATCCGCCAGCCGCTTCGGCCCGAGTTCCGGCCCGAAAACCCGCCCCGCCGGTGCCAGGCTCTCGTCAAGGAACGTGGTGGCCGGCAGAAGATCGATCCCTTCCCGCCCGAGTTCCTCCGCCACCGCCCCGAAAATCGACTCCGCGTGCCGCTCCCGCAGCCTCGCCAGCAGGCCGATCAGGCGCAGGTCCGGCCGCAACGCAAAAAGGTTGCCCGGTGCGATCTGACCCACCATCACCGCCTCCCGGACCCCCTCCTGCCGGAAGAACCGGATCATCTTCTCCAACTGCCCGACCCGGAACCATCGCAAAACCTCCACCTCTTCCGCAAGCGTCTCTTCCGTCTCCCCCCGGAAAGCGGCCGCCACCAGCCGCACCCCGTGGCGACGCGCGGCCGCCGCGAAGGTCCCCGGATACAGACCGTTGCCGGCCATCATGCCGATCGTGCGGGCGCTCCCGGACATCGCGGACCATTCAAGGCGCTTCGGCGCGCCCTGCAACCCGAAAAGTCCTCCCCGCCCCCACTCCGACCACCGGGCTTGCATCCGCCCCGCCGTCCTATATGCTCACCCCGTCATGGAAATGTTGCCGTATATCCTGCTGGGCACCGCCATTCTGGTCGGGCTCGTCCTCTTTCTGGTTCTGGTCAAGTTCTTCAAGACCTGGCTGCGGGCCTGGCTGGCGAAGGCCCCGGTGACCTGGGGCAGCCTCATCGGCATGGCCCTCCGGAAGGTCCCCTACTCGGCCATCACCGACAGCCGCGTCACGGCCGTCAAGGCCGGCCTCTCCTTCACCACCGACCAACTCGAGGCACACTACCTCGCCGGCGGTGACGTCGGCAACGTCGTCCTGGCCTGCATCGCGGCCGACAAGGCCGGCATCAACCTCAGCTACGACCGCGCCTGCGCCATCGACCTCGCCACCAAGGACACCGGCAAGACCGTCCTCGAGGCCGTCCGCACCTCCATCAACCCCAAGGTCATCGACTGCCCCGACCCCGCCGTGGGCATCAACAAGATCACCGCCGTCGCCAAGGACGGCATCGCCGTCAACGTCCGCGGACGAGTCACCGTCCGCACCAACCTCGACCGCTTCGTCGGCGGCGCCACCGAGGAGACCATCATCGCCCGCGTCGGCGAGGGCATCGTCACCTCCGTCGGTTCCGCCGCCTCCTACAAGAACGTCCTCG
>CAYPUM010000659.1:0-1863 GCA_964413545.1 uncultured Roseibacillus sp.
ACAGCCACTTCGGTCCCTTCGGGTCGCATCGCGTCCGGCCCGAGCTGACCGCGCCCAAGCGGTCGGACTGGAATGACGTGCTCCCCGGCCCCATCGCCGCCGGCATCCGGCAGGGAAACGGGTGGTTCCTTGATGCCTTCAACTACTGAATCACGATGACCATCACCGTAACCGTGGCGGCTCCGATCGAGGAGCTCGACCTTGAAACCGCCCGCCGGATCACCACCCGCGCCAACCGCCGCCGGGAGACGCCGCTGTCGATGGGCGACACGCCCGAAGTCAAAGCCAGCCTCGAGACGATTCTGGCCGAACAGGCCACGCAGCGGTGGCAGGCCCAGGTCCAACAGACCGGCCAGATCATGGCCCGCCAGGAGGACCTGGTGGCCAAATTTCGCGACGCCGACGAGGCCACCCGCCAGGCGGTGCGCGACATCCTCAACGGCTGACGCCCCCGCCGATTGACACGGAGACCGGGGCGATGGGCCCGCCATTCGACATCGACTTCGCCTTCAGGGGATTCGTGGGGACAGTTTCCCCGTTCCTTGGGATCGTCACTTCCTTCCAGGAGCAGATCGAGTGGCACCTGCGGATCGCCTCCCTCCTGATCGGGATCGCGGTGGGGGTGGTTTCCTTGATCGGGTTGATTAGGAAGCTGCGGGGGCGGCGGTGAAGCGGCTTTTCCGTCAAGCCGCCGCCAGGGGCCGCCAGGCCGAGGTGAGAGGGGGTCTGATCTGGCCCTTGGCGGGCCGTGCGTGTCGACGCGGGCATCACTCGAAGTTTCCACCGCAGAGCCGGCCCATGGGGCAGGCGTGCGAGGCCCTCTACCATGTCGCCGACCGGCCGGCATGGCTCGGAAAGATTGCGGCTGCGATGGAAGAGGACGCCCGCCTCGTGCTGATCGAGTTCAAGGAGGGCGACCTGCCCGAAGGCCCGCCAGCGGCGATGAAAATCCCGCGCGCCCGGATCATCGAGATGGCGACCGAGGCCGGCTTCGTCCTCGACTGCGAGCACCCGAAACTGCTTCCTCATCAGGTGTTCCTGGTGTTTCGCAAACCGTAAGCCAGTTCCTCGCATAAGTGCACAACCACGGCCATTGGCCTCACGCAAGGAACCCCTCAAATCCCCGCGTTCCGGGCTTCAAGTCAGTGTGACGATATGCGTCTGTCGCCCGGAGCACCATTCACGGCGGATCAAATCCCGTGATTCGAGGCGCCGGGTGGCTTCGGCAACTTCGCCGGGATCCATCGACAGGATGTCCGAAATCTCGTCTTGCGACAGCGCCTCTCCGGTTTCCCGCAGAACGCCAAGAATCTCGTCTTCCAACGGGTCGAGGTTAGAGTCCTCCCCACCCGGCACCCCTCCCGGTCGGCGGCTGCGCCCGAATACAAACGCCAGAACCAGCAGGAGCGCAACGACCACGCCCGCCGCAATCAGCCAGCCGAGATGGGACGGGGCGAATCCGTGCTCGCAGTGGTGCATGGCGAAAACAGAACTTATCGTGCTGGCTTCGTTTCGTTTCATCGCTCCGGCGGGTTGGTTTCTCGTCAGTGACCGCGGCGGTGCCCGGCCCCGCCCTGCCGGTGCGGGCCCGGTCCGCGGCGGCCGGACCCGGGGCCGCGGGGGCAGCTCTCATGCCTGCGCAGGGTATCGAAGAGCTGTTTCTGCTGTTCTTCGGAGAGCGCCTGCTTTTCCTGCAAAAGTTGCGCCACGATCAGATCCTGCAATTCGACCTGGCGTTTGGAGATCTGCTCCTGCCTGTCTTCGATGGCGGCGAGGTCCGGATCGGGTGCGGCCAGCAGGCCGATCAACTCATCGCGGAGTTCGCTGATTTCGAGTTGGATCGGCTCGATCTCGTCATAAAAC
>CAYPUM010000660.1:0-1860 GCA_964413545.1 uncultured Roseibacillus sp.
AGAACCACCCGCCGGAGAGCATTCTGGGCTTTGCCGGGCGCATCCGTTCGCGGTGCCGTGATGCGGGGGTGCCGCTCATCATCAACGACCACCCGGAGGTGGCGCGGGATTCGGGGGCTGACGGGCTCCATCTTGGCCAGGACGACGGCTCGCTGGAGGCCGCCCGCCGCATTGTCGGCCCCGGTCTGATCCTGGGTCGCTCGACTCATTCGCGGGCCCAGGCTGCCGCGGCCCGGGACGAGGGCTTCGATTATCTCGGCTTTGGCCCCCTGTATGCGACGCCGACCAAGCTGGGCCGGCCCGGCATCGGGTTGGGGGGCATCGGGGAGGTCGAGGCGACGGTGGGAGGTGCGGTTCCGGTCTTCTGCATCGGGGGCATCAAGCCGGACAATCTCGCGGAGGTCCTGGGAGCCGGGGCCCGGCGCATCGTGGTGGTCTCCGCCCTGCTGCAGGCGCCGGACATCGAGTCGGCCACCAGGTGGTTCAAGGCCGCCCTCACACTTCCGCCTCGGCGCGGCGCTCCTCGAGATACCGCGCGACCCAGCCGATGTCGTAACGACCGGCAATGAAGTCGGGGTTGTCGACGATGACCTGCTGGAAGGGGATGGTGGTCTTGACCCCCCGGATGATGAACTCCGAGAGGGCCCGTCTCATGCGGGCGATGGCGACCTCGCGGCGGGCGGCGGTCACGATGACCTTCGCGATCATCGAGTCGTAGAAGGGCGGGACGGTGTAACCCGAGTAGACGTGGGTGTCGACCCGCACCCCCTTGCCGCCGGGGGCGTACCACATGGAGATCGTTCCCGGGCTGGGAGCGAAATGGTCGTAGGGGTCCTCGGCATTGATGCGGCACTCGATGCTGTGGCCGCGGGGGCGGGCTTTCTGGATGTGTGGGGAGAGCGGGGCGCCGGCCGCGATGCGGATTTGTTCCTTGATGAGTTCGCAACCCATGACCTCCTCGGTGATGGGGTGTTCCACCTGGATGCGGGTATTCATTTCCATGAACCAGTATCCCTTCGAGGCCGGGTCGACGAGGAACTCGATGGTGCCGGCGTTTTCGTATCCGATGGCGCGGGCGAGGGCCACCGCGGCCTCGCCCATTTCGCGGCGCATCTTCGGGGTGAGCAGCGGGCTCGGGCATTCCTCGATGATTTTCTGATGGCGGCGCTGCATCGAGCAGTCGCGCTCGCCGAGGTGGACGACGTGGCCGTGCTTGTCGGCGAGGACCTGGAATTCGATGTGGTGCGGGTTCAGGACGAGCTTTTCGAGGTAGCAGGCGTCGTTGCCGAAGGCGGCCTTGGCCTCGGCGCTCGCCGCCCGGAATTGCGCGAGGAACTGGTCTTCGTCGAGGACGGGCCGCATCCCGCGTCCGCCGCCGCCGGCCGAGGCCTTGATCATTACTGGAAAACCGATCCGGCGGGCCGTTTCGAGCGCCTCGGGTTCGGACTCGACGAGTCCGTCGGATCCGGTGATGACGGACACGCCGTTGGCGATGGCGGTGCGGCGGGCGGCATTCTTGTCGCCCATGAGGCGGATGACCTCCGCCGAGGGGCCGATGAATTTGATTTTGCAGCTGGCGCAGATCTCGGCGAAGCGCGCGTTTTCGGCGAGGAATCCGTATCCGGGGTGGATGGCTTCGGCCTCGGTGATTTCGGCGGCGGCGATGATGCGGTCCGGCTTCAGGTAGCTGTCGCGGCTGGGGCCGGGGCCGATACAGACCGCTTCATCGGCCAACTGCACGTGGAGGGAATCCACGTCGGCTTCGGAATAGACCGCCACCGACTCCACGCCGAGTTCGCGGCAGGCGCGGATGACCCGCAGGGCGATCTCGCCGCGATTGGCAACAAGGACTTTGGAAAA
>CAYPUM010000661.1:0-1857 GCA_964413545.1 uncultured Roseibacillus sp.
TCCTCGAGCTTCACGCCGGGACGGGCCTCGATCATCTTGGCGAGACGGTCGGCCTCCCCGTAGCTCACCCCCATCACGCGCGCCACGTCGCGGATCACGCTCTTGGCGCCCAGCGTGCCGTATGTGATGATGTGCGAGACACAGCGCTCCCCGTACTTCTTGCGCACGTAGTCGATGACCTCCGGGCGGCGGCTCTGGCAGAAATCGATGTCGACGTCCGGCGGGCTGATCCGCTCCGGGTTCAGGAACCGCTCGAACAACAGCCCGAAACGCAGCGGACAAATGTCCGTGATCCCCATCGTGTAGGCCACCAGGGAGCCCGCTGCCGAGCCCCGCCCCGGCCCCACCGGAATCTCGTGATCCTTGGCCCAGTTGATGAAGTCCGCCGTGATCAGGAAATAGCTCGCGAACCCGAGGTCGTTGATGGTCCGGATCTCGTATTCCAGACGCTCGCGCAGCTCCGTGTCATCGGTGGCGCGCTGTTTGCCGTACCTTCTCTCCAGCCCTTCGAAACAAAGCCGCCGGAAGTAATCCTCGCGACAACTCCCGTCCGGCGCCTCGAAGTTGGGATACTTCTCCGAACTCGTGGCATCGAGCTTCAGCTCGACGTTGCAGCGCTCCGCGATCTCGAGGGTCGCGTCGCAGGCCTCCGGGACGTCCGCGAAGAGTTCCCGCATCTCCTCCGCCGTCTTGAAATACACCTCCGGCGGATACCGCAGCCGGTTCTCGTCGAACAACAGCTTGCCCGTCCCGATGCAGATCATCACGTCGTGGGCCTCGTGGTCTTCCCGGCGCAGAAAATGCACGTCGTTCGCCGCCACCGGCTTCAGGTTGAACTCTCCCGCCAGCTCGAGCAGCCGCGTCTTGATTCCGTGCTGCGCCTCGAGCTGGTGGTCGTGAAGCTCCACGAACAGGTGGTCCCGCCCGTAGATGTCCAACAACTCCGCGAGGGTTTCCCGGGCCCGGTCGCCCTGTCCCTGCCGCAGCCACTCGTTGACCGGCCCGCTGATGCAGCCGCTCAGGCAGATCAGGCCCTCGGCGTGGGCCCGGAGTTCCGCGCGATCGACCCGCGGCTTGCCGTGGTACAATCCCTCGAGATGGCCCATGGTGACGAGGGCCACGAGGTTCATCCAGCCGGTGTTGTTCTCGGCCAGCAGGGTCAGGTGGGTGGCCCGCTTGCGCCCGGGCACTTCCCTCTTGTCGTGCAGCGATTCCGGCGCGAGGTAGATCTCGCATCCGAGGATCGGCTTCACCCCGGCCGCATGGGCCGCCTTGTAGAAGTCGATCGCCCCGTAGAGGTTCCCGTGGTCCGTCATGGCCACCGCCGGCATCCCCAACTCCGCGGCCCGCGCCGCCACCTCCCCGCAACGAACCGCCCCGTCCAGCGTCGAATACTCGGTGTGCAGGTGAAGATGCACAAACGAATCTGCCATAGCCTCCCCGCAGCATAATCAACCCCTCCGCCCCGGCAATTCCGAAGCAACCCCCGCCCCGAAATATGATTTTGAAATTCAGGGGCGCGGCGGCAAAAGTTTTCCGGGGATCCCGTCCCACGGCGCGCGCCGAGGGCGCGGGTCTCGCTGCTTGCGAGATCCGGAACACGCTTGCCTGACGCCCCTTGCGTCAGCGTGCCGCCGTCGTCAGGGCCGGGTGAGTTCGAGGGGACCTCCGTCCTCGATCTCGAACCCGAGCAGGGGATTCAGGAAATCCGTAAGGTGCCGGCCCTCGACCAGGCTGACCTGCACGTCGTCGTAGCCGCCCCTGATGTGGTGAAACGGCGAGCCGCCCGGTGTGGCGTTGAAGAGGTAGAGCAAGATCTCGAACGAATACGGGCCGAGTTGGGCGGGAATCTCGTCG
>CAYPUM010000662.1:0-1842 GCA_964413545.1 uncultured Roseibacillus sp.
CCGGTCTACCAGGCCGGCACCCTCAGCGGAAATCCCCTCGCAATGACCGCCGGCCTCACCCAGCTCCGCGAGCTTGAACGACACAACGGCTACCTTCGCCTCGAAGAAATCGGGCGCCGCTTCGAGGACGGCCTCCGGAGCCTCCTCCGCGAAAAGGGACTCCCCTACCGCCTCAATCGGGTCGGATCCATGTTCTGTCTCTTCTTCGGTGACACCGAGATCATCAACGTCGACTCGGTCCGCCGGGGAGACTTCGAGGCCTTTCGCAAGTTCTTCTGGTCGTGCCTCGCCAACGGCGTCTATCTGGCCCCTTCCCCCTACGAGACCGGCTTCCTCTCCCTCGCCCACAGCGAGGCCGATATCGACCAGACCCTCGAAGTCTTTGCAACGGCCCTCGACTCACTCTGACCAACCCATTCATCCCACCAGGTCCCCGATCGACCCCGAGCCCGGCGAGAACAACCGTTGATACATGCGGGCCGCGAACCCGTCCGTCATCCCCGCGAGGAAGTCGCAGACCAATCGCGCCCTCGCCGCCTCCTTCCCGGCGTCCTCGATCTCCCGCACCTGCTCGGCCGGGAGCAGCGGAAAGAACTGGCCGTCGATCGCCTCCCCGCGCACGTAGCGCCGCTCTAACAGTTCCCACAACCGGCGCAGCATGAAGCTTCCCTTGTGCTCGAGTTGCTTGAGTTCCGGCGAAAGGAAGACCACCTCGTGGGCCAGCCGCTTGAAAAGGCTGCTCTCTTCCCGTCTCGCCGCGTCGATCTCGATCCCGTATCGATAGCGGTTTGTCTCGGCGCTCATGAAGTGGCTTCTCTCCGCCATGCGGGCCGCCTTGACGTATTCTCCGATCCGGCGCCCCACGAAGGAATCGAGGCGGCGGCGGCGAATGGCCCGCGCCAACTCTCCAAGGGGGCTGCTCTCCTCGATCGCGGCTCCGTGCTCCTCGGCCCAACGCTCCACGCGCTCGACCGTCAGGAAGCCGGCCCGCACGCTGTCGGCAAGATCGTTCAGACAATAGGCCGTGTCGTCGGCCCAGTCCATGATCTCGCATTCGATCGACCGGCATCCGTCGCGCTCCGCTCCCGGCGCCCATTCCTCGGGAAAGCTGCGGCCGCCCATCGCCCATTCAATGAATCCCTGCTGGTAGTCGAATACGAAATGGTTGTCAGGCGCCCGCCCGGACGACGCCCGCAACTCGCCCCAGAGCGACTTGTACTTCAGCACCCCGTCGACGAAGGCGCGCGTCGGGTCCATCCCGGCCCGGCGTTGCGAGAAGATCCGCTCCGTCAGGAGGCGCAGGGTCTGGGCGTTGCCCTCGAACCCCCCGTAGGGCTTCATGAAGTGGTTCAGCGAGCGCTCCCCGGCATGACCGAACGGCGGATGCCCGAGATCATGCGAGAGACACACCGCTTCCACCAGGTCCGGGTCGACAAAGAAATCATCCGACAGGCAGTCGCTCGTCGCCCGCAGCCAGGCGCAGATGGATCGCCCGATCTGGGCCACCTCCAGCGAATGCGTCAGCCGGGTCCGGTAGAAATCGTATTCGCCGCTCCAGAAAACCTGCGTCTTGTTCTGAAGCCTCCGAAACGCCGGAGTGTGCAACACCCGGTCCCGGTCGATCTGATACGGCGACCGGAACGCGTCGTCCTTCGCCACCCCGGAATACCGCTCCGTGTCGAAGCCATGGTAGAACCCGTTCCGCACAACCGTGATCGTCACCGTTTCGCCGCCTTCTGCAAGCGTCCGTTGCCCCCCACAGGCCTTGCGCCGGTGGAATGGGAGCGTTCCAAAGCGGTGTCGCCCGACTTCGCCCCCTTCGACGCAGCTCAGGGCCTGAGC
>CAYPUM010000663.1:0-1839 GCA_964413545.1 uncultured Roseibacillus sp.
CCGCGTGACCTTGCCGTCCATCACCACGCACCCCGCGGCCCGCCCGCGCTGCACCTTGAAAATCTGCTTCACCTTCGCATGGCCAAGGATCTTCTCGCGCGTCTCCGGCTCGAGAAGCCCCTCCATGGCGTCCCTCACCTGATCAATCAACTCGTAGACGACCGAGTAGAGTTTCACCTGGACTCCTTCGCGCTTCGCGGCCTTCACGGCGTTGCTCTCAACCTTCACGTTGAACCCCAGAACCACGGCGTCCGAGGAACTGGCCAGCAAAATGTCCGACTCGCTGATCGACCCCGCCCCGGCATGAATGAACTTCGCCTCCACCTTCTCGGACTTCACTTCGTTCACGGCGCTGGTGATGGCGCCCACCGACCCCTGCACGTCGCACTTCAGAATCAATCGCAGTTCGATCCTCTGGTCGCCCTGCACGAGGGCCAGCATGTCTTCCATGCGGCTCTTCTTCGGCTGCACCAGCCGTTCCTGACGCAACTCCAGCAAGCGCTCTTCGCTGAGCTTCTTCGCGGCCCGCTCGCTCTCCATCTCCACCAGTTCGTCCCCGACATTCGGCAACTCGTCGAACCCGAGTATTTCCACCGGAGTGGCCGGCCCCGCCGCCTGAACCTTCTCCCCGCGGTCGCTCAGCAACGACTTCACCTTCCCGGCATACGGCCCGCATATGAACGGCACGCCCACCCGAAGCGTCCCGCTGTCCACAATCACCGTCGCCGTCGGCCCCCGCCCCGCCTGCACCTTGGCCTCGATCACCGCCGCCCGCGCATTGGCATCCGGATTCGCCTTCAGCTCCAAAACCTCCGCCTGCAATGACATCAGCTCCAGAAGATCATTCATCCCCTGGCCGGTCGCCGCCGACACCTCCACCGTCTCCACCGAACCGCCAAGGTCCACCGGCATCAGGTCTCGCTCCATCAACTGCGTCTTGACCCGCATCGGGTCCGCTCCCGGCAGGTCACACTTGTTGATCGCCACGATGATCGTCTTGTCCGCGGCCCGCGCATGGCTGATGGCTTCCTCGGTCTGCGGCATGATTCCGTCGTCCGCCGCCACCACCAGCACCACGATATCCGTCACATCCGCTCCGCGAGCCCGCATCTCGGTGAATATGGCATGCCCCGGCGTGTCGATGAACGTGATCGGCTTCCGGTCGTGCTCGAGCCGGTACGCCCCAATGTGCTGCGTGATCCCACCCGCCTCGCCTTCCGCCACCCGCGCCTTCCGGATGTAGTCCAGCAACGACGTCTTGCCGTGATCCACATGCCCCATGAAGGTGATAATCGGAGCGCGCAGTTCGAGGACCTCCTCCGGAGCATGCACCTCCGGTTCCGGCTCCTCGATGACTTCCGCCTCCTTGTGGACCCCTGCCCCCTTCTCCCGCTTCTCCCGCTCGAATTGGAATCCGTGCTTCTCGCACACCTTCTCCGCCACCTCCGGTTCCACCGCCTGGTTCGGAGCCACGAAGACTTTCAACTCGATGAGATCCTTCATGATCTCGAACGGCTTCAACCCCATCTTCTCCGCAAGGACGCTCACGATGATCGGCGGCTTGATGCAGATCACATGGTCATCCCCCTCGCCTCCGTCGCCCTCCTCATCCTCCCCGCCTTGCTCCGCTGCGCCGGGATCAGCCGGCCGGACAAACTCCGGATCCTCCCGCTCGTTCAGGAGCTTCGAAATCGCCGGCAATTGCTGCATTCCCGATTTCTTGGTTTTCCTGACCGTTTGCTGCTTCTTCTGTTCATCCTCTTCGAACAGATTCAGCGCTTCCTTCTTGTGGTCCGCGATCGTCTTGCTTTCCGCCGCCTTCGCCCGTTGACGTTCACG
>CAYPUM010000664.1:0-1839 GCA_964413545.1 uncultured Roseibacillus sp.
TGAAGGACCGCAACCTCGCCATCCACGTCTATCGCGAGGAACGGGCCGAGGATCAACGCCGGGAGATCCTCTGGGCAGCGGGTGAGCATCTGGCGGACGACTCCACCACGCCTGCCTCGGCGCCGACGGACGCGTCTCGTTCTTCGTGAATGTCAGTGTTCGAGTCGATCGGCTCGCTGCGGAGCGCGATGGATGTCCGTTGGAACTACCCCGAGGGCTCTATCGAGCGAGGCGCAGGGCCTCCTCGAGGGCGGCGATGACTGTTTCGGGGGGTTCCAATCCCACCGAGAGCCGGATCAGGTTGCGGGACGCGCCGTGTTTTTCAGCCCAGTCGAGTTCATCGTAGTGCGCGAGGAGGGTGTACGGACAGGCCAGCGAGTATTCGGTTCCCAGGCTGGGGCCTTTGCTGAGCCGCAGGGCGTCGTAGACGCCGGGGGCGGCGGAGGGCCGGTCCAGAGTGAAGCTCAGGACGCCTCCGAATCCTCCGCCGGCGGCTCGCAACTGATCGTAACGGCCCCGGTCGGTGAGCTTTGGATACCGCAGTTCCGCGATGGCCGGCTGGTTGGCGAGCCAATCCGCAACCTGTTCGCCGTGGCGGTTGGCGAGCGCGATGCGGCCGCGAAAGCCGGCGGCGTTTCGCACGAGGACCTTGGCATCCCGCGGGTAGAGGCGCGAGCCGCCCGGCGCTTCGCGGTAGAGGCGCTCGCGCAGGAGTCCGCAGAGGGGGCTCCCGGGGTTCAGTTTCAGCGAACCCGCCATGACGTCACCCACGCCTGAAACCCACTTCGTGAGACTTGTCGAGACCAGATCGGCCAAGGGAAGGACGTCCACGTTGGCGTGACTGCAAACGGTATCGTCGACCACCAAAGGCGTTCGGGACTCCCGACAGGCCTCCGCCAACTGCCCCAGATCGGGCGTGTTCAGCAGCGGGTTGCCGGGCGCTTCACAGAACACTCCGGCGTATCTCCCGGCCCGCAACGCCTCGATCGCACCCGGCAAATTCGCGGCCCCGGAACTCGCGACGAAGTCGACCCCCGCCCCGAAATGCTCCTGGACCTTCAGGGCATCGACGTAGGGAAGACCGACTTGGAGCGTCCTCCGGCCCGGACGCAGCGAGGTGACGATCCGGCAAGCGGTGAAGATGGCCGCCATCCCGCTTTCGAAGAGAACAAGATCTTCCGCCGGCACGCCCATCGTCGCTGCCATGGCGGCTCGGACGGCGTCCGTGTCGCCCGCCCCCGTCATCCGGTTCGCGGCATAGTCCTCGGCTTGCCGGCTCGATACGATTTCGCCGGTATGCCGCCAGTAGGCGCGGGCGGCATGGTAAGACGCGGCCGGCGTCACGAGAGCCCACAGACCATCGATCTCCTCGATCGAACAGACCGTCCCGCCACGCGCCTCGACGAATCGTCGGGCCCGCCGGCATGCCGCCTCGCCCGGAAACATGAGCACCCGTTCCCCCTCCCTTCCCGGGCGGCGTTCCCAAGACGCGAAAAGCTCCGACACCTTCGGATGCAGAAAGAATCGCGGGTATCCCGCTTGCAGGACCTCCATCACGTCGCTCCGACCCTCCTCGTACCCCCGCACCGCCTCCCACGTGGGCAGGCAGACGATGCAGGCGTGCGGGCTGTCGGGGATCGGCCGGCCAAGGTCCTCCATCCTCCATGCCGGATCCCGCAGCAAGTCACGCATCGTATGCATTGGGAGACGCGCCCGCCGGAATTTCAAACCCGAAAATCCTGAATTTGCATTTTCATTTCGCAGGGGAATCAGCGAAGCTCCGAAAGCGTCATACGGTCGAACCATGAAATCGGCTTTCGACGCGGCCCGGATCCTTCC
>CAYPUM010000665.1:0-1831 GCA_964413545.1 uncultured Roseibacillus sp.
ACGGCTCATGCGCGGGTGATTCGCGACGGGCAGCCGGTATTCGACGGCAAGATGTCGACCCTGCGGCGGGTGAAGGAGGACGTCGAGGAGGTCAAGCAGGGGATCGATTGCGGGATCCGGCTGGGAGACTTCAACGAGTACGAGGAGGGCGACGTCATCGAATGTTATGCGTTGGAACGGATCGAGCAGACGTTGTAGCATTTTTGGTGTCCGGAATTCGCAGTCAATGAAGTGAGGCAGGCATTGCGGCGGGGCGGTCGCGAGGGTCGCATTTGGCGCGGCTTGGTCGACGCTCCGAGGCATGTCCTTGCCGGGATTCCCAGCTTATCGGAGGAAGAGCCATGGCGCGCCGTCAGGATCGGGTGAATGAGTTGCTGAAGCGCGAGATCAGCGCGGTTTTGCAGCGGGATTTTGAGTTCGAGGGGTCATTGGTCACCGTGAACGCGGTGGAGGCGACCCTTGACTTCAAGGAGGCGAAGGTCTTCGTGGGGGTCTTGGGCGGCGAGGAGGGCGCGGTGGTGGGGCGGCTGAACCAGCAGCATGGCTTCGTTCAGGAGCGCGTCATGAAGCGGGTCGTGCTGAAGAACACGCCCGTGTTGCGTTTTGTGCGGGATGACTCGGTCGAGCGCGGAGTCGACATCGTGAATCTGCTCGACGAGGTGGCGAAGCTTCCGACTGCGCCGCCGGAAGAGGAGGAGTGAGGGCGGTTTTGCTTGCGGGAGGAGGAATCCGCGGCACAATCCGCGCTCTTTCCCGCTGCACGTTCGAGGCGCCATGGGCCATGCCATTGTTTCTTCCGACCTTGCCGGGGTGTTTGCGGCTCACGAGCGCTATGCGATACTGAGTCACACGCGCCCCGACGGGGATGCGCTGGGATCGCAGATGGCGATGAAGGCGGTGTTGGAGTCCATGGGGAAGGAGGCGCGGGCCTTCAATGACGACGGGGTTCCGGAGTCGCTGCGGTTTCTTGAAGGCGCGGCCGGGATTGAAGACCCGTCCGGGAGGGAGGCGGCGGAGGCGGAGGTGATCCTCGCCCTTGACACCGCCAACCGGTCCCGCCTGGGCGAGAACTCGCTGGCGGCGGTGGAGGGGGCGGGACGACTTTGGGTCAACATCGACCACCATATCTCGAACGAAGGCTACGGGGACCTGTTCCTTGTGGATCCGGGCGCGGCCGCCACGGGTGAGATTTTGTATCACGTGATTCGGGAGCTGGATTTGCCGTTGCCGCCGGCGGCGCGGGACGCGCTTTATGTGGCGGTGTCCACCGACACGGGGTCGTTCCAGTATGCCAACACCACGGCCGGGACTCACGAGATGGCGGCGGACCTTGTCCGGCGCGGGGCGGATGTTGGGGCGATCACGACGGCACTCTATCATGATTACCCGTTCCGGCGGGTGGAACTGCTGAGAGCTTTGCTGGAGACGCTGCAGCGGTCGGACGACGGGTGGATGGCGTGGTGGACGCTGCCGATGGCGACGAAGGAGCGGCTGGGTGTGATGCCGGGCGACGGCGAAGGACTGATCGACATCATGCGCGCCATCCGGGGGGTGGTGGTCTGTGCGTTCTTCGAGGAACTGGAGGACGGCCGGGTGCGGGTCTCGATGCGCTCCACGAGCCGGGAGGCGGACGTGTGCAAGGTATGCGCGGCCTTTGGCGGTGGCGGGCATCCCATGGCGGCCGGGGCCCGCTTGGATGGCCCGCTCGACGAGGCCGTGCGGCGGCTGGTGGGAACCGTGCGGGTCGTTTCCGAATCGCCAGCAGAACACCGATGAACAAACCGGAAATCGTACCGAGTGCGACCTCAAACAGTTCATCGATCTCCACTTT
>CAYPUM010000666.1:0-1824 GCA_964413545.1 uncultured Roseibacillus sp.
CGATCCGAGGCATTACCGGGAGGACGCGAGGCGTCTCGCCCCGGCAAGTGATCGAGGAGTTGACGCTCGACGCTGGCCTCGTCCGAGGTCGAGTCTCAGCAGAATCTCAAGGCCCTCGGCTTCACAGGATTCTTTCGCTTCTTCGCGCAGTGATGAATTTTTCAGTTGGCTGTTCTTATGAACGTTTTAGCAAGAATCGCATGATCTTGCGACGAATTGGACCTGATCCCCATGACGGCGCGCCGGCTCATGTCGAGGGGGAGCGGCAACGAAGGGTCATGGAAACCCAAAACCGCGGACGCGCCGCGTTCGCGCAAGGGGGGAAGGCAATCGGGGGCGGGCGCTCTCACGCGCCGATCATCCAAAGGAGCGGCTGGGGCCAGAGGCCGAGGATCAGGATGAGGGCGGTGAAGGAGCTGATGGCGTAGATGCTCAGAGGCGGGAGATCGAGGGGATCGGCGGTGGCGGGGGTGCGCCAGTACATGGCGCGGACGACCTTGAGGTAATAGTAGAAGCCGGCAGCGACGCCGACGAATCCCAGTCCGACGCCCCACCAGAGCGCCACGTTGGTGGTGGCGGCTTCGATGGCGAGCTGGAAGGCGAAGAATTTGCCGAAGAATCCGGCCGTGAGCGGAAGCCCTGCGAGGCTCGCGAGCAGGACGGTGGTGCAGAAGGCGAGACCGGGGTTGCGGCGGGCGAGGCCGTTGAAGGCGGCGATCTCCTCGCTGCCGCAAGTGACACGCACCACCGCAAGGACGAAGAAGACGCCGAGGGTCATGAGAAGATACGTTCCGAGGTAGAAGCCGACGGCCGCGATGCTGCTCAGGCGGTGTGGTGTGCCGGCACTGGCGGCCGCCAGCGGGAGCAGGACGAATCCGGCGTGGGCGATCGAGGAGTAAGCAAGGAGGCGTTTGAAGTTGGTCTGCGGGATGGCGGCGAGGTTGCCGATCAGGATCGTGAGGCCGGCGAGGGTGAGGACGATCATGATGGCTTGGGGACGGGTTGCCGGGGCATCGAGGAAGGGAGTGAGGAGCCGCCAGGTGACGATGAAGCCGGCGGCCTTGGAACCGACGGACAGGAAGGCGGTGGTCGGCGTGGGGGCGCCCTGGTAAACATCGGGGATCCAGAAGTGCATGGGGACGGCGCCGATCTTGAACGCGAGGGCAAGAAGAACGAGGGCAAGCCCGAAGAGGACGGGGGTGGGATTTGAGGCGAGCGGGGCGCCGGGAGCAAGGGCCGCGGAAAGGGCGGCGAGATTGGTGGAGCCCGCGGAACCGAAAATCCATGCGATGCCGTAGACGAGGAAACCGGTCGAAAGGGCGCCGAGGATGAGATACTTGGCGCCGGCTTCGAGGGAGCCGACGTTGCGGCGCATGTAAGCCACGAGGACGTAGAAGGTCACGGTGACCAGTTCGAGCGATACGAAGATCAATACGAGGTCGGCGGCGGAGGCCATCCACATCATTCCCGCGCAGGCGAAGACCGGGAGGGCGTAGTATTCGCCGGTGCCGCGCTCGGAGGACGCCTCGTCAGTGAAGCGGGTCAGGACGGACCGGTAATCATACGCGAGGAGCAGGACGAGGATGGTGGACAGGATCGCGATTCCCTTGAAGAACCTCGCGGGGGGGTCGGCCGCGTAGAAGCGGGCCAGTTCGGCGTTCCTTGCCGGATCGGGGGGCTCGTCGGCGAAGAACAGGAGGATCAGCCCGAAAACCAGCCCTCCCACCGCCACGATCCGGAGCGCGTCCTTCCGGGACTGGGGACCGAAGGCTTCGATCATCAGCAGGAAAAGGCCGAGGACCACAACGTATGCTTCAAGCAGGT
>CAYPUM010000667.1:0-1802 GCA_964413545.1 uncultured Roseibacillus sp.
GGGAGGATCGACATCGGATGGGCTTTCTCTCTTCCCGCGAGTTCCGCCTTGTATCCGCGGACGAGGTCCTGCGGATCTTTGCTCAGGCAGGCGTCGCCGAAGGAGACGTTCTTCCACTTCTTGAACGTTTCCATGCTCTCGGTCACGATCCCGCCGAAACGCAGATCGTCGAAGCGGACGTTCTCGACCATCGAATCGGGACCGATCCAGAGCCCGATTTTCGGCGGAATTTTGGCGAACACTTTGTTGAAGGGCTCGTCGTGCCGGCCCCAGCTTCCGGCGCCCCCGCTGGCGATGCGCTGCCAGCAGACGACCAGCCGGGCGTCACTGCCCTCGGCGGGGTAGGCGATCAGGTTGCCCTCGACGATCCCGTTGTATCCTCCGTATCCGTAGTGGAGTCGTGTTCCATCCGGCAGGGTGTTGATCTTCTCTTTCCCCTTTGGCGCTGGTGGAACGGGCAGGTTCTGCCAGTTGCGGTAGCCGAGGCCCATGTAGGCGTCGCGCTTCAGCGGCCGGTCCGGCGTTCCCCCGGTGACCCGGGCGCCGGCCTTGACATTCCAATCCCGGCACACGAACTGGTTCATCCCATGCGAGCACTGCGCGCCGTCCATCAGGGCGACTTCGGCGCCCTTGTTGACCGTCACGGCCGCCGGACCGAAGTTGACGAACCGGCTGTCGCGACCGACCACAAAGACGCCTGAATTGATCCCGACCTCGTCGGTCACGCTGACATAGCCGACCACCTCGGTCGATTTCCCCGGCGCCTTGTCGTGAATGAAGAAATAGGTGATCGGGGGGATCCACCAGATCTGCTCGCGCTGATCCAACTGCGGGTCGTAAGGTGTGACGGTTCTCTCCCGGTGCATCTTCTTCAGCACCCCGTCCTCGGGCCAGTCCCGCCTGAGGAATGTATGGCGGTCGCCGATGAAGTTCATCCGGCCGTAGGTGTCGATCTTTCCCGTCGGGCGCACCCAGAGATTTCCGAACAGCTTGACGCTGTTCCGATGGGGATGTCCGGCGAGGCGGATCGTGGCGTTGCGGCCGATCGTGACGTGCCGGAGGAAGGTGGCCCGGCTGCCCTTCACGCAGTGGAAATTGACCGTGTACGGGGTGTCGGAATCCGGCAGGATGATGTCCGTGTCCCTGTCGGGTATCGATTTGGCGGGCTTGCCCGTCGCCGCGTCGATCCAGTTCTCCGGGTTGCGGCCGTCCAGCCCGCCGCGGCGGCCGGGGATCATCTTCGCCTCGCCGTGGATGTTCCAGATCAGCAACCGGGCGGGTTCCCACTTCTCCTTGCGGAAGTACTCGTCGCCGGCGAGCGTCGGCCACGCTTCCTTGTCCTGGTACCGCGGGTTGTTCGCCGTCGGTTTCCCGGTGATCGCCTTGATGTCGAGGGCCGGGGCCTGGGCGCAGCAGGCGATGGCCGCAATAATCGTCAGCATTGTGTTTCTCATGTCTTTTCGGGCCGGTTTGCGGTTGTCGGGGTCGGGCGCTCACATACATCCGTGTGTCCTTCTCCAGTGGCTTGAGCGGTTCGGCCGGCCGGCCGCGGTGAAGTCTGCTGTTGTTACGTGGCGCGGCGCGGAATCTTTTACGCTTTTGCGCAAAATCGATCTTGCAGGCCGGGGGCGGACGGGCGGCACTCGGCCCCACGATGAGGCGGCATTTCGACCGCGGCGCCATCGGGTTCTTTTCCCTCATCTCGCAGGAGATCGCCAACCGGCGGATCAGCGGGTATCCAACCTCCGTTACGCAGAATACGGCCTCTGTCTTCCTCGTTCCCAAGCTCCCGCCTGGGAACG
>CAYPUM010000668.1:0-1799 GCA_964413545.1 uncultured Roseibacillus sp.
AAAGGGGGCCGGCGCCTGCGTCATCATCAGCGCCGGGTTCAGCGAGGCGGGAGAGGCCGGCCGCCGCGCCCGGGATCGGCTGCGCGCGATCGCCGCCGGAAGTTCCATGCGTCTGATGGGCCCGAACTGTCTGGGGGTCATCAACACCGAGCCGGGGGTCTCGCTCAACGCCACCTTTGCGGAGGCCTCCACGAGCGCCGGGCACGTCTCGGTGCTTTCACAACGCGGGGCGGTGGGCGTCTGCGCCCTCGAATACGCTCGTGAGCGCGGCATGGCCAACGCTGAAGTGGTTTCCGCCGATCATCGGTTTACCCGTCAACGGCCCCGGTGTTGAAGTTCTGAATCGCCGGAAGCCGTACCACGCCCGCTTCTTCTTGCGGCGCGTCGCGGAACTCGGGAGCCGGCACCAGCACCTCGTGACCCCCCCGCCGGTACTCCGCCGTGAACGACTCCACGGATCGCGCCACCCCGCCGACATGCGGCGTGAACGTGGTGGTGAAACATGGCGATTCTCATCCCCCGGGCGAGGCTGAACTCCTGTCACTCAGGCTCCGGATCGGGCGGCCGGATCTCCGGGTCCTCTTCCGGCGGCTCCACCGTCGGGTCCAGCGGCGGCGGCTTGATCCCCGGGTCCGTCTCGGGAGGCTCCACCCCGGGCCCCGGCTCCGGGGGACGAATCGTCGGCGGCGGCGCCGGCGGCTGAAACTCCGGCTGGGGAGGAGGTGTGGAATCACTGCCCCACGCGAGCCTTCTGCTCACATGCGCTTCACTGATCGGCACTCTTGTCATCTCCCGACTACTACCGCCTCCTGCTCCCGCCGGGAATAAAGCGCGCCCCCAACAGCGGCGTACATCGCACCACGGGCCAGCCTACGGGAATGGACAAGGCCTCGTTGCCCCGTTTCCCAAAGGCGGCTTCTTCCTTGCAGGTCTATGATCCTGTATCTCCTCCGGCGCCTGGTCATCCGGGACCATCCGGGACCATCCGGCCCCGGCGCCCGGCGGCAACCCGCAAACTCCGCGGTCTGCCCCGATCCCGAGGAATGTCCCGGCCCGGTGTCCGCTGCCAGCGTCGTGCCGCCGCGACCGGCGAACGATGCCCGATGCCATTCGGCGTCTTGACGGCTCGGGCGTCTGCGGCGTTCGGGCCTTCATTACGACTCATGTCCCTGGAAGAACTCCGCCTCGTTATCGTGGCGATCGTGGCCGCGGCAGTCTTCGCGGCCCTGGTCCGCGAGTGGTGCTCGCCGGACATCGCGGCGCTGGCGGGGATGGGGACCCTCGTGGTGACCGGCACCTTGCGCAGCGAGGACATGCTGCGCGTGTTCAGCAACCACGCTCCCGTGACGATCGCCGCCATGTTTGTCTTGGGGGCGGCTCTCGAACGAGTCGGCGCGATCGAAGCGAGCGGTCGTCTCTTTGCAAGGCTCGGCGTGGCGGTCGAAAAGACCGGCGCCGCGGACCTCGTTGCGCGGGGCGCCGTGTCGGCATTCAAGGATTTCGGACCCGTCTTCATGGTTGCGTTGGTCTACGCCTTGACGGTCGGGATCACGGCCCTCATCACCAACAACACGACCGCGGTGCTCTTGTCCCCCCTCGTGATCGGGATCGGCCGCGAACTCGGGATCGATCCGCGCCCTCTCCTGGTGGCGGTCATGTTCGCGTCCAGCGCCTGCTTCGCCACCCCTATCGGATATCAAACCAACACCTCCATTTACGGAACGCGCGAAATGATCGAGGACACCCTTCCTCGGCTTCCGGCAACCGGCGTCGACGTTCGTCTATGTCGCCCGCCAGAT
>CAYPUM010000669.1:0-1788 GCA_964413545.1 uncultured Roseibacillus sp.
TCGCTGCTGAGCTACTGCATTTCTATGACCCGCGACTTGACAATCTTCCGTAAGCGTCCAAAAATCGACCCCCCCCCCGGCCGACCCGGGCACCCGAGGCGCGGCGCGCCAATCGACACCTGGGGATTCCGGAGGATGGAGAGACGGCAGGCACAGGGACAGCAGCAGGGGTAGCGCGTTGGGGGGGGCGGACGGCGCGGTCGCTATGCGTCGTGAGCGGGGCGAGCGCCGCAGTGATCACTCGGGGCGTTCCGCAGGATCAGCGTCGGATTGTCAGGCGGCAATCGAGCGGGGGGACGTCGATGACGCGTGCGGAGCACGACCCGGCGGGCGACACGAAGCCTCCGGACGACCGGGATCGCGACGAAGGCACCGTAACCGGGTGGCCACGCCGGCCCTTCAAAGGTGCCGGGGCGCGTCATCGGGCCCGTCGCCGTCGGCGCATGAGACCGCGACAGCTTCGTGGAGGAGCGAAGCGCGCCTCAAGCGGCGGCATTCTTCCAGCGACCGGGCTTGGCGTTGGCCATGCGGGCCGGAGTCAGGTGAGCGACCTCCTCGACGGTGAGGTCCTCGCGGTCTCTCGGCAAGGCTTCAAGGACGTCGACGAGGTATTGGTAGGGATCGAGGCCGTAGCGCTTGCAGTTCTCCACCAGGGTATAGATCACCGCCGCCGTCCAACCCGCTTCGCCGTCGCCGATGAACAACCAGTTTTTCATTCCGAGTTTCGTGGGTCGCACCGCTCTCTCCGCCCCGGTGTTGTCGATCTCAAGCCGCCCGTCCTCGAGGTAGGCGGTAAGCTGCGGCCAGTGCTTCAGTGCGTAGGAGACGCCCTCGCCGAGCTTGCTCTTGGGCAGCGGGTGGCGTTGGATGATCAGCAGGATGCGGTGCAGGCGCCTCATGATCGGAGCGCTCTGGCTGCAGCGGTAGGCGTCCCGCAGGGCTGGCCCGGCCTTCATCTCCTTGAGTCGATCCTCGATTCGGTAGAGGTGCCGGATGGCGAGGATCACCAGCGGCGAGTAGCGCCTCTCGCCGGCTTCCAGGGCCGCCACGAAGTAGCGGCGCAGGTGCGCCATGCAGCCCACCAGCTCCAACTCCTCGTACCGGCGCACCAGCGCTTTGTTGCCCTCATAGAAGTCGCCCTGCATGTTGCCCTTGAAGAGCAGTTCCCCGGTCTCGGCATCGATCAAGAACTCCCTCGGACCTTCCTGAGTTCGGTCGGTGGCCCACCGGTAGAACACCGCGCCGTCGGGCCCCGGATCGTTGAAGATCCACATCCGCCCAAGCCGGGTCTTGCCGTGCCCCGGCTCGAGAAAGCGGATCGGAGTGTCGTCGAATTGGATGCAGTAAGCGCAAAGGACCTCGAAACGCACCGCCTCGGCCACCACCTGCAGCCGCGCGGCACCCTTCATCACCCAGTGATCCAGCGTCTGGCGCGGCAGGCACACCCGGTAGCGCACCCGAAACTCGAAGGCCTGCCGGTAAAGAGGTTGATGCAGGATGAACTTCGCAAAGAGCACCTGCGCCATCAGGCCCGTCCCGCACCGCACCCCGGGAATCGGAGGGGCGGGCGCCGCAACGATGAGCGGAGGGCGCTCCGGGTTGCCGATCTCCTTGAACTTCAGCCGGACCGTCCGCCGCAGCACCACGCAGCCCGGGACATAGTCCGGAATGTCGCTGTGTTCCTCGCGCAGGAACTGGAACTTGTCGGGATTGGCCCGGACCTCCTCGGGGATCTCGACGCTCTCGATGATGACTTTGAGGTTCTCCGGCCAACGCGGCTCCCGGCCC
>CAYPUM010000670.1:0-1769 GCA_964413545.1 uncultured Roseibacillus sp.
CTCGCCGGCCCGCGGCTTGTAATAGAGCGTCGCCGCCGACCGGTCGAAGTAGAACTCGCCCGGGGCGTCGAGAAACTCGAGGGCGTTGTAGAGATAGCACTCCTTCCACCGGGCGGGATTCAGGCCGCACCCCCATGCCAGACGCTCGCCGATCGCCCCGACGGGCTGTTCGAATTCGATGACCTTTTCCTCCCCGTCGGACGTGATTCCCTTCACGTTGACCCGCTGGAGCGTCCAGAAGCGCCGCTGCTGCAGCTCGAGGTCTCCGGGGGACTTGACGGCCGGCACGTCGGATGCCTTGAAGCCGAATCCGGCATGGCATTCCGCCCCGTTGCCGGCCCACGGTTCATCGCCCTTGACGACGAAGCGCCCCCGCCAGCCGAGCGGGATCAGGGCCTTGTCATACGCCGCCATGCTGGCCGGGACGTCATTGACGTAGAGCTGGCGCAGCTTCTCCCCGCGTTCCAGCCTCGCCTTCCACACCCCGTCCTTGTGCTCGGTCCACCCCGTGACCGGCACCCCGCCGCTGATCACCGGCTTCCCGTTGTTGAAGGCCTTCCAGACCACCGGCTTGCCCGGTTCGCCCGAATCCCCGGGGGTCAGCACCAGGGGGGCCTCCACCCGATGGGTGCCGCCGTGCAGCAACACCGTCACGCCGTCGGCCGGCATCCCCTTCGCCTTGATCCGACGGACCGCGTCCCGCGCCGCCGTCAGGGTCCCCAACGGACGCGCCTCCGTGCCCGGGCCCTTGTCGTCACCGCCCGGACGGACGTGCACCGTCGCGCCCGGCGCGGCGGCCCCTCCTCCCATGCCCAGTGCCGCCGCTGCAAGCAGGAGGGGGCGCGTCAGACAGACTCTCCAGTCATTCATGGTCTCTCGTTTCATGTGGTTGCTTTCTTGCTGTTCACTTTCCTTCCCTCCCCTTGAGCTCGGGCCACACCGAGCGCATCTGCCACGCCTCGAGGCTCGCGAGTTCCGCGTCCCCGCCCGTGCTGAAAAGCGAGACACCGCGGGCGTCCTCGCTGGTCGGATAGGCGCGAAGGCCCAGGAATCGCCGCCCATTGGCGAAGACCTCGACAATGCTGCGGTCGACGAAGATGCGCAGCTCCAGCGGCTCGCCTTCCGCCAGCTCGAACGGGGCCGTCTCGGGCACCCTGGGCTTCAGGCCACTCAGCTTCGATGCATGCGAGGTGTCTATCGAGAGCGTCTTCTTCTCCCTGTCGAACCGGATCGCCGTCACCTCGCCCCCATCCGGGGATTGGAGAACCCTGAGTCCCACCTCCTTCGCCGTGCCGGGCTTCAACACCGCCCGGATCTCGATCGCCTTGCCCGCGATCTCCGGCAGCGGCACCTCCTCGCCATCGGGAATCGGCCGGCCCCCGGGCTGCTTGTGGCCGAACCGCAGCTTCCCGGCCTCCTCGACCGGCTCGACCCGGAGCGAACCATCCTGCGCCAGCGAGTAGACCAGCGGCAGGGTCATCACGCCGTCCCATCCCTCGTGCTTCACGCCGACCCCCTCCTTCATGTTGTAGATCGCAAGGTAGCGGCTCCGGTCGTCGATGGTCGCCGAGGGGGCGTGGATCGAGCCGTGCATCCAGGGGCCGTAGTTCGCGCGAAGTGTGGTGCTCCGCCGTGAAGCGGGCCGTCTTGAGATCGAAGGTTCCCAGATACCCCTGCCCCGCCCGCCCGTGACTGAAGCTCAGCAGCAGGTGCTTCTCCCAGTCCAGCAGCAGCGGATCACTGGAGGTCGCGATCATGTTTCCCCTGCC
>CAYPUM010000671.1:0-1768 GCA_964413545.1 uncultured Roseibacillus sp.
GGAAGAGGAGGATTTCGAGGGAAAAGTCTGGAGGGCGGGGGCGGGGGGCTAACCGATGTCGATCCAGGTGACGAGGGAGGCGAGGGGGGGCAGTCCGTCGTGATGCCAGAAGAGGGAGGGGTACTGGGTTTGGCCGAGGGGGCAGAGACGGGTCGCGGGGAGGGTGGCAAGGGGAAGGGCGCGGTCGGCATCGAAGGGGTGGAGGGCGATGGTGGAGAGGTGGCGCGCGGCCGGACCGAGTGATGCCAGGTGGTCGCGCGGCGGCCATGGTTTGACGAAGACGACGCGGTTGAGACAACTGATCTTCAGGAGGGGATCCGCTTCGTAGATCACGGTCCATCTGGTGCTCCCGGGGCTTTCCCAAAGGGAGGACGATCGGGGGTCGTTGGCATGGACGAAGCGCAGCGTCTCGCGCAGGTTGGTGATGGCCCCGAACTCGGAGGGGGTGAGAGGCGAGCGGGGGGTGTGGGCGTCGAAGCGCTCCATTTCGCGGGCGAGGCGGGCTGCGAACTCGGACGGGGAGCATCCGGCGGCGGAATCGACGTAGACGTCGTGGATCGAGAGGCATCCGCGCTGGTCGAAGAGGCTCACGTCGTGGGCCGCGAGGCGGGCCGCCTTGGCGGGGGCGCCGGTGACCAGAGCGATGCTGAGCCGCTCGCCGTGGGGGACGAAGCGGATGGCGGGCGGGGTGTGGCGCGCGAACCATGCGATCGTCTCGTCGTTACCGAAGACGACGAGGGCGTCGAAGGATCGGGTCCAGTCGTCGGGCAGGGCGGGGACAAGGGTCACGAGGGCCGCGAGACCGGCGGGCAGGGCGGCGGTCGTGGTCGCGAGAGCGGGCAGTCCCGACGACGGGATTTTCATCGTATTGTGGGCCCCAAGAGCGAGGCCGCGGAGGAGGGATTGGTGGGCGGCGTGGGGGGTGTTGCCGCTCACGACATGGAGGAGGCGGGCCGGGGCTCGGGCGAGGGTCCGGATCGGACCGTGGGGGACGGGTTCGTCAAGGGCCCTCTGATCACCGAGTTCCGTCTTGATCCACTGTTCGAGAGTCACGAGGTCGAACGGCCCGGTGAAGGGGGCGAAGGACTCGGAGCAGGTGGAGAGGAGCGCGAGGCGGCCGGGGGTGGTCATGACGATGGAGAGGAGTGAACGGCTGGGGGGTTGGGGGGTTGGGGGGTAGGGATTAGGGGTTAGGGGTTAGGGGTTAGGGGAGAGAATCGGTGGTGCGGGCTGACACCTGTTTCGGACCGATTGATGATTGTTGGTTTTCGCGGGAAGGGCGCCCGGGCTCTTCACTTCATTGGCAGAGTGGCTCAACTGGCGCGGGAGCAGCCGCGGGGGAGGGCGCCGGGGTCGCGGCCTTCGAGGATGAAGGTGGAAGGGTCGAGGGCGCAGCCAAAGTCCTGGGTGCGCACGGCGAGGACGGAACCGGCATTGGCGAGGTCGCGAAGGACGAGGTAGCCGGGTTCGCCGGCCGGAAGGGGGGCGTTGGTTTCGGGGTCGATGGCATGGACGCGCATCCACGGCGGGCAGTGGTGGGGCGAGCGGAGTCCGATGGCGTAGGCCTGGGAGCTGAGTTCCGTCATGCCGTATTCGTTGATGACGTGGTTTGCGGGCACGCCGAGGGTTTGTTCGAGGCCCGCGACGAGGGCGGCCGGGTCGTAGGCTTCGGCGAGGCCCTTGTATCCGCCGGTTTGGAAGACCCAACTGCCGGCCGGCAGGAGGAGCGGAGAACCGGCCTGCTCGAACAGGTGCTTCAGCCCGAGGG
>CAYPUM010000672.1:0-1766 GCA_964413545.1 uncultured Roseibacillus sp.
AGGCCCTCGGCCAAGCCAGCCACTACCCGGGCCCGCAGGTCAGTTTCGACCGCCCCGAACTCAGCCCCTGCCTCGCCTCCGTCAGCGATGGCAAGGCCCGCGCCGAGGCCCTCGCGATCATCCGGGCGGGCAGGGAGTCCCTCGCAAGGCTGCCTCGCGCCGACATGCCCGGCTTCTCCAAGCTTCACCCCGGCGACCGGAAGGCCCGGGCGCACTACGATAAATACCGTAGCATCGAACGAAAAGTGCGCGAGGCCGTCCGCAAGGGGGAAAAGGTCTATGATTCACCCGCAACGGATCCCGAGACCGCCGGCCTTTGACGACCGGCCGCGGCGCATCCGGAGCAGTCCGAACGCTACTTCGACAAGCACCCCTTCGTCCGCAGCGAGGGCGGCATCCGGGGCAATCCGGGCCGCCTTCCCCCGATCGACCGCGGCCCCATCATCCCGAAGAAATCCGGATGCGGTCATTCCGTCGTGCGGGATCGTCCTCGCGGTCCGGAGTCACCCGTTGTTCGTCACGGTGGTTTTCGCGTGCTTGCTTTCGCCGACCGTGACCTTCTTTTCCTTCACCGTGGCTCGTAGTCGGGCGGGGTGTTGTAGTCGAACGACACCCCGTGCTTGAACGGGCTGAACGTTCCCCTGGCGTCCTGGACCAGAACCAACCCCTTGCCGGTGGCGTAGTAGAGATCGGTGCGGCCGTCGTCGTTGAGGTCGCCCGGAGCAAAGTACCCGCTGCCGCCGGCGCCGCAGGCCTCCTCCGACAGGCCGAGCCTGGCCGTGCCGTCGGTGAACCCGCCCTTGCCGTCATTGAGGTGGGCCGCCAGCCCCCCGCCCTCGCGGGAAATCAGGACATCCGCGTGGCCGTCGCCGTTGAGTTGAACGAAGGATGACGCTCTCAGCGGCTTGTCCGTGGAGACGCTCAACGCCTTGCCCTTCGCAAATGCCCCCTCCTGTTTCAGGAACACCGTCGAGTCGATCAACAGGTCGCTCCGCCCGTCCCCGTTCACATCCGCCAGCGAGCAGGACCGTCCGGAGACGCCCTTCAGTCCGAGCTTCTCCGTGGCGTCGACGAACTCCATGGGGCCGTCCTGCAGGCAGGCGAGGACACCCTTCTCCGAGCATGCCATGACGTCGAGATCCCCGTCATCGTCGAGGTCGAACAGCGCCACCCCCCTGCCGGGGCCCGGCAGCTTGCCGATGTTGACGTCCTCGATGAGCATGACCGTGGGCTCCGGAGGGAAGTAGGCGACGCCGCTCTGCATGTCGCGCATCATCTGGGCAAGCCGCAGGGCCGAGCCGTTGAACGTGCCGCGCAGCGCTTCCGCGTCACCCGCGGCATGGTAGGTCCAGGCGGCGGGCATGGCCAAGTCGCCGATCCCGGCGTGATGCCACACATGCTCTCCGCAGCAGAACAGGATTTCCTTCTCGCCGCGGCGACGGGTGCTCCCCACGTAGGCGACAAACGTGTGCCCCTCGTATGCCGCGTCCCAGATGTTCCAGTCCGGACAGGGATCGTGCCGCACCTCCGGACGGTCATCGATGGCCGGGACATCGATGACGATTTCCTTCCCGGGGAACTCCCCCTTGTAGACCCCGGTCACCTTCAGTTTGACCGTCCCGGATTCGACGGTTTCGTCGTCGTTCGAAAGCTCCGCCGACACGACCTCTCCGGAAAGAACCACCTTGTAGCGTTCATACAGGTGACTCGGCTGGAAGGACGGGTTGACCAATGCCTCGACCGCCGGCGCGGTCATCAGCACGGCA
>CAYPUM010000673.1:0-1753 GCA_964413545.1 uncultured Roseibacillus sp.
TGCCCCCGCGCAGCTCATGCCGCACACCGGCAATTCCAGCCCCGGCTACCCGTCGGCCGGCGCCTGGGCCACCTACGGCCTCCGAACCGAAAACCAGAACCTCCCCGGATACATCGTCCTCGTCTCCGGCGGAAAGAACCCCGACGCCGGCAAGTCCGCGTGGGGACCGGGATTCCTCCCCAGCGTCTATCAGGGCGTCCAGTTCCTCTCGAAGGGCGATCCCATCCTCTTCCTCTCGAACCCCGCAGGAGTGGACCGGAACCTCCGGCGGCGCGCTCTCGACGCCATCAGTAGTATCAACCGCCGCGTCCACGAGGAGGTGGGCGACCCCGAGATCCTCACCCGCGTCTCGCAATACGAACTCGCCTTCCGCATGCAGGTGCGCGCCAGCAAGGCGTTCGACCTGCGCGACGAACCGGAAGGAATCCTGCAGGCCTACGGAGCGCAGCCCGGCGGCGCCTCCTTCGCCAACAACTGCCTCCTCGCCCGCCGCCTCGCGGAGCGCGGGGTGCGCTTCATCCAGCTCTTCGACTGGGGATGGGATCACCACGGCACCTCGCCCAAGGACGACTGCAAGCGCGGCATGGCCACCAAGTGCGCCCAGATCGACCGCCCCGTCGCCGCCCTCCTCGGGATTTCAGCATCCACGACTTCCACGCCACCCTCCTCCACCTCCTCGGATTCCACTCCCGGAAGCTCACCTACCCCTTCCAAGGCCTCGAACAACGCCTCACCGGCGTCACCAAACCCTCCCGCGTCGTCACCGAAATCCTCGCCTGACCGGCGCGCCGCCAACCGGGCGCCCCGTCGCGGACCCGCCTCAACCCCCTCCGCTCATGAGCCGCCGACGGCTCATCCAACCCATCCCACTCCCCACAGAAACCGTGAAACACTGGTGTTTCCCCGGTCTCGCCGCACTGTTCGCGCCTTTCACGATGATCATTGATGCAAAGCAGGAGGACCGGCCACCCAACTTCATTGTCGTCCTCGCCGACGATATGGGCTACGGCGATGCCGGCTGCTATGGCGGCATCACCCTGTCGACGCCGCATCTCGATCGGTTGGCGGAACGCGGAATGCGCTTCACCGATTTCCACGCCGAATACTCGAAGTGGAAGCTGAAATGAAACAACCAACACCATCCCCGCTATGAAACTGATCAAGACCTCCGATGACCACGCTGCCGCTCTCGGTCGCCTGGAGGAACTCATGGTCACCGACCCTGCCCCCAACTCCCTCGAAGAGGAGGAGCTGGAACTCCTTGCCTTCCTCATCGACCACTATGAAAAGCGTGCAATCGATATTCCCGCCCCAAGCCCTGCGGAGGCGATCCGATTCCGCATGGAGCAAGCTGGCCTGAAGCAACAAGACCTCGTGCCTTTCATTGGCTCCAAGAGCCGAGTATCCGAGGTTCTTTCCGGCAAACGTGACCTGACCCTTGCCATGGTGCGGAAGCTGCACGACGGGCTCGGCATTCCTCTGGAATCTCTGGTCCAGGAAGCCGATTGCGAACTGCCGCCCCGCATCGACCCCGACTCCTATCCGGTCAAGGAAATGTTCTCCCGGGGCTACTTCCCTCCCCGCTTTGGGGACACTTGGTCCAAGGCCAAAGACAGGTCCGAGGAAATGCTACAGGCCTTCTTCTGCGGCAGACAGGATCAACCGATTGGCGCACTCAATCGCCAAACGACCCGCAAGAAATCGAAGGTCGATATGTCCGCCCTTCACGCATGGCGCTGCCGCGTTTTGGACC
>CAYPUM010000674.1:0-1752 GCA_964413545.1 uncultured Roseibacillus sp.
GGGCTCGTCCCGCCGGAGGCAACGATTGTCAGCTACCGTGGTTGCGACCCCACCGGGTTCAGCCCGTGAGAGGCGCGAATGTTCCACTCACGGGCTGGTTTCTCAAGCGGCTGACGGCAGCTCACCAATCATGGCATCCGGCGGCCCAAGGCCGCCGGGGGCCGGTCTTGAGACACCAACCCGAACGGCAATACCTGAGGTGATCTCCTTCTCCATTGTACGAGGACCACCTGAATTGTCGCAAACGTACACTCTTAAGACGCGTTTTCATCCTAGGCAAGACGACCGCGAAACGCTATGTAGCGATCCATGCCAGGGAACAGCCCCCATCCCGCCGGGTGACCGCCTGCAATCGGGAGGCCGCCACCCGGCAACGTCGCGGTGCGGCCGGCCCGACGGGTGTTGCAGCCGGCCCGGGGCTGAAGAGGCCACCACGCAACTCAAGGAGAATGATGCAAGAGCACGGAAGGAGGACTCGGTAGATTGAACGGAATGAAGCACCTTGCACTTCATGCCTTGATTTGCTCCTGCCTGCTTTCGGGCGGCGCGGCCACCTCGACCGGCGGCGAGTTGAAGTATGACTTCGGGCCTCGGGGGAGCCGGGCCGCCGAGGGCTGCGTCAGGATCGGCATCGAGGAGCAGTATTCCCGGGAAACGGGATTCGGGTTCGTTTACGGCGGCGCGATCAAATCGAGCGGCTCGCGGCAACGGGGCCGACAGGCTGACGCCCGCCTGAACACCTTCGTGTGGCAGAGTCCGGCGTTGACCTTCGTGCACGACCTGCCCAAGGGCGGGTACTTCGTATCGCTGGCCAGCGGGGACGCAGCCTATGAGGGGTCGGCTGCGGTCCGGATCAACGGCGCCGAGGTCGTTCCGCTGACCCGGACCGGCCCCGGAAAGTTTGTCACCGTCGACACGCATCGGGTGAACGTGACCGATGGCAAGCTCAAGGTCGAGATCGGAGGCCACGGCCGTTTGAACCATCTCAGCATCCGTTCCGCGTCCGGCAAACCGATCGTGCCGGTGTCCACCATCGCACCGCCGGAACCGCCCGGACCGCTTGAACCGTCCCCCGGCGACACGAGATACTACGTCGATAGCAGCAGCGGCGACGACGGTCACGAGGGCGCCTCGGCGGAATCGGCATGGAAGTCGCTGGCGAAGCTCGACGGGATCGAGTTCAAGCCCGGCGACCGGATCCTGCTCAAGGCCGGGTGCCGGTTTGCCGGGGGGGTGCATCCGAAGGGATCCGGCGCCGGGGGCAAGCCGATCGTGATCGACCGCTACGGCGAGGGGGCCGATCCCGTGGTGGCCGGCGGGGGCAGGGTCGAGAACGCGATCCGCCTGCACAACCAGCACCACTGGGAGATCCGCAACCTGACGGTCACCAATACCGACGGCGGCGACTGGACCGACAAGGGGCGCACCATCCGCCGCGCCGTCTACGTGACAGCCGAGGATGCGGGCGATGTGAGGCATATCCACCTGAAGAACCTCAAGATCCACAATGTGCGCGGGATGTACCGCTTTGCGGGGCACGAGACCAACGGCGGAATCATCTGCCGGGTCACCGGCAAGGCGAAGAAGACCCGCTTCGTCGATCTGCGGATCGAGGGCTGCAAGTTCCACACCAACTCGATCGACCGCTATCCCGTCGTCGTCACCTCGTCGTGGAGAACGGAGCCGGCCTGCGAGGTGGCGACGACGGGATAGCGGTCGATCGAGTTGGTGTGGAACTTGCAGCCCTCGATC
>CAYPUM010000675.1:0-1749 GCA_964413545.1 uncultured Roseibacillus sp.
GTTCACAGCTGACGTTGACCGAGCAGCGGGAGCGCCGCCAGTTGGCGCAGGTGCTGCACGACCATCTCCAGCAGCTCCTGGTGGGGGCCAAGATGCGGCTTGATCAATTGGTGGCGGAGATCGCAGGGCCGGACGGCGAGCTGGCGCGGCAAGCCGGCGAGACGCTTTCGGAGGCGATCGCGATCTCGCGTTCGCTGACGGTGGAAGTGTCCCCGCCGATCCTGTATGAGGCGGGGTTGCCGGCGGCGGTGGAATGGTTGGGGCGCTGGATGGAAGAGCAGCAGGGCCTGCACGTGGAACTTGATCTGGACGAGGAGGCCGATCCCGAGCGCGAGGATGTGCGGGTGCTGGTTTTTCAATCGGTCCGGGAATTGTTGTTCAACGTGGTGAAGCACGCCGGGGTGAAGGAGGCCCGGGTGCGGCTGGGGACCTGCGATGGGATGCGGCTTGAACTGACGGTGGAGGATGATGGAAAGGGATTTGATCTTCTCAAGGTGATGGAGGGGTCGGCGGAGGAGACGGACGCGACCGGTTTCGGGCTTCTGAATGTGAGGGAGCGGCTCTTGCTGCTTGGCGGGGAGCTGCGGGTCGAAACCGAGCCGGGGAAGGGGGCGCGTTTCACGCTGCTGGCGCCCAGGCACGGCGAAGTGTCGGAGAGGGCGCGTCCCGCGGACCGGGAGTGCGCCCGCCCCGGGCGGGAGCAACTCGCCATGGGAGGACCGGCGCGCCGGTCGCGGGACGGCCCGATCCGCATCCTCCTGGTGGACGACCACTCGATTGTGCGGGAGGGGTTCCGCATGCTGCTTGAATCGAAGCCCGACATGGAAGTGGTGGGGGAGGCCTCGGACGGAGCGGAAGGGGTCGCGATGGCGCGGGAGTTGCGCCCGGATGTGGTCCTCATGGACTTCTCGATGCCGGGAATGAACGGCGTGGAAGCCACGCGTCGCATCCGGGAGGAGGCGCCCGAGGCCCGCGTCATCGGGCTCTCGATGTATGAAGAGTCGGAGCGCGCCGCGGCAATGATCAATGCCGGAGCGAGCGCCTACCTCGACAAGACCGGGAAGCAGTCGATCCTGCTGGAGCAGATCCGAGCGTTGAATCCGGCCGGCCCGGAAGCCGCACCGTCGCCGGATTGAGAACAACCGCAGGGTCCGGAACCACGAATGGAGGGCCTTTCGAATTGGCGGGTATTCGTGATCATTCGTGGTCTCTCGGAGCTTGACTCATTTCGAACGCCTTCCGGTCTTCAGGGGCTCTTGCGTCGGGTTGCGCTGAACCGCGGCATTCCGGGCGCACGTTGCCTGCGTACAGAAGGATCGCGGGTTCTTTGCATTGCGACCGGCGGGGCATGTCGCCTTCCACGGCCACGGCATCACGGGAGAGGAAGCGCAACGGAAGCAGGTACAGCGGTTTTTCGAGCGGATTGACGACGGGCTGGCAAAGAACTTCGCCGATTGCGAGACGCCCCTGCTCCTCTTTGGGCCCGACGCCGAGGTCGGCCTCTATCGCGACCTTCTTCGTGAGAGAGGGGGAATACCGGTTTGGCAGGCTGCATCGCGACGAAGACCGCGTCGAGATGCACGACGAACGGCAGCCGGGTGACGAGGAACTGGTGGGCGCGGCGGCCGTCGCGACGGGCGGGACGGGCGGAGAGGTCTCCTGCCACGACGAGGAGGAGTTCAACCCGATCCAGCCGGTCATGCAGCAGCGGATCTGGGACCGGATGCCCGCCGATGGCGGACCGCAGGC
>CAYPUM010000676.1:0-1742 GCA_964413545.1 uncultured Roseibacillus sp.
GCCGGCGGGTTGTGGATATCGCGAAGCTGCGGATGCCGCTCTTCGGGGACATCCAGCGGAAGAGCGCCATCGCGCGGTTTTCGCGGACCCTTGGAACCCTCGTGACCTCCGGGGTGCCCATTCTCCAGGCTCTCAACATCACCCGCGAGACCGCAGGCAACGTCATCATCTCGGACGCCATCGGCAAGGTCCATGAAAGTGTCAAGGAAGGGGAGTCGATCGTGCAACCCCTTCAGGGAAGCGGCGTCTTCCCCGCCATGGTCATCAGCATGGTCGACGTGGGCGAGGAAACCGGCCAGCTCCCGGAAATGCTCCTCAAGATCGCCGATGTCTACGACGACGAGGTCGACAACGCCGTCACCGCCCTGACCTCCATTCTCGAACCCGTCATGATCGTCCTGCTGGCCGTGGTCGTGGGATCGATTGTATTTGCATTGTTCCTACCGCTGATTAACCTGATCAAAGGCATGTCAGCCAGCCAGTAAGCGAACAGCGGCAGGAAACCATGAAAGTGTACAGCAGATCTGGAAAAGCAGTTTGGCGGAGGGCGTTCACCCTCATCGAGTTGATGGTGGTGATCACGATCATCGTGATCCTTGCGGCGCTGACCGTGACGATCTCGGGCTGGGTGCAGCGGAAGGCGGCCGTCGACAAGGCGCGGACGCAACTGAAGCTGATGGAGAGCCAGCTTCAGGCGTATGAGAGAGACGTGGGAAGCTTTCCGGCCGGGGAGGATCTGAAGGGCTTGATCCTCTATCAGGTGCTCTACGGGGACGGGGTGGGGCCTGACGGCATTCCGGGCAATGCCGACGACGGGGCCTTGGATGGCAAGCCGGACGAAGGGGCCACGATTTACATCCCCGATTTTGATCCCGAAACTGACAGTCTCGGAATGATCGACACGGTCAACGGCGAGGCGCCCGAGGAGCTTCTCGATCCGTTTGGATTCACATGGCGCTATCGCCGGGGGGATGAGGCGGCGGCGAGGAACCCGGACTTCGATCTGTGGTCGCCGGGGCCTGATGGGGAGGACGACACCGAGGACGACATCGTCAATTGGTGACCCCCCCGCCGGGGATGCTTCCCCCCGGGAATTGCGGATTGCTTAAGAAGGCGAGCCATTGCGCAGCGCCGAACGATATGTTCCGGGGCGTGGATTTCCGTGCGGCGCCGGCTGGAATTCTCTTCGTGCTTTCTATCGAGCCTCCTCTTTGACATATGCGTGGGATGTGTTCCTTGTAGGGGACCGGAGATTGACTGGGGTGAATGTGAAATGACCGGGGTGCGCGTCCTGATGCTGGGCTGGGAGTTCCCGCCCCTCGTCAACGGGGGGCTGGGAGTGGCCTGTTACGGATTGGCCAAGGCACTCGCGAAGAAGGTGCGCCTGCAGGTCATGGTGCCCAAAGTCGACGGGCTCCCCGCGGACGACGGCTTCTCCCTGCTCGGTATGAACCGCGTGACCCCGGGGGATCTCGTGCCCGCCGGGAAGCATTACCGTTACGAGAGCTTCGCACAGGTCGAACACATCCCGGTGAGCTTGCCGGCCTACGCGCAGGCAGGTGGCGGCCTCGTGGAGCGGCGCATGGCGCGCCGCAGGAAGGCCGGGGAATTCTCGAGAACCAGTGACGAACAGCTCGCCGTGTTCCAGATCGACGACCTCTACGGCGACGACCTCGGACTCAAGGTGCTCGAATTCTCGAAGGTCGTGGCCATGCTCGCCATGCAGCGCGACTTCGACGTCG
>CAYPUM010000677.1:0-1734 GCA_964413545.1 uncultured Roseibacillus sp.
AGCCGCTGGCGTGGTGGGACTTCGAGGGCGACAAGGTGACCGACCGCGCCGGGCGGTTCGGGCATAGCGCGATGACCGGGGGCGTGAAGCTCGCCGGCGGCCGGTTGCTGCTCGACGGGAAGGGCTACCTCGTCGCCGCCCGCAGCGAGGCCGATGCGAGGATGGCGACCCGTGCCGGCAACCCGCGCGCCCCGTTACCGCCCCATGTGCCGGAGACTCCCGCGTGGCCGAAGGACCCGCCGGATGACTGGGCGATCTACCACCTTGCGCACCCGACCTTCACCATGGGTTCCCCGTTCGATCCCAACCCGGCAGTCTTCCACAAGGGCCGGTATCACCTGCATTACATCTACAAGAACCGCACGGGTTTCGTGTTTGGCCACGTTTCCAGCAAGGACATGGTCCGATGGAAGTGGCATCCGACCGTTCTCGCCCCGCCCAACACGGGCCACGGCATGTTCAGCGGCACGGGGTTCATGACCCTGGACGGCAGGGTCGCGGCGGTTTATCACGGCCAGGGATCGGGCCGGAACTGGATCGTGTACGCCCGGGACGACAACCTGGACGAATGGAGCAGTCCCGAGGTGATGCTGCCCCGGGACCGGGACGGGAACCTGATGGAGAACGAGCGGTATTTCGATCCCGACATCTGGGTAATGGACGGAAGATACTACGGGCTCAACGCGCGCAGCAGCAGCGAGGCGCCGACCATCATGAAGTCCGACAACCTGAGGGACTGGACGTTCATCGGCGAGTTGCTCCACCCGGATTTCGACGAGGAGAAACTCGGCGTCGGGAAGGGGGAGGACATCTCCTGCCCGAACTTCTTCAGGCTCGGGAACAAGTGGGTGCTTGTCTGCATCAGTCACCGCCTCGGCTGCCGCTATTTCGTGGGCGAGTTCGAGAACGAGCAGTTCCTCCCGGAGCAGCACGCCCTGATGGGCGGGTTGAGCAAGAGATACTTCGCGCCCGAATCCCTGCTGACCCCGGACGGCCGGCGTGTCAACTGGGCATGGTTCTTCGGAGGCCGGACAAGGGGCGTCCAGTCGCTGCCGGTGGAGATGGAACTGCCGGAGGACGGGATCATGCGTTTCCGGCCGGTCCGTGAGCTGGAGACGCTGCGTTGCGACGAGAAGAGCCGCGGGGACATCAGGGTCACCGCGGACAAGCCGGTGGTGTTGAAGGAGATCAGGGGGGGGAATGTCGAGCTCGACGTGCTGATCAGGAATCCCGGCGAGGGAAGTCCCGGCATCGATGTCCTGTGCGACGAGGAGGGCCGGAACGGGCTCCGGATTGCCGTGGATCGCGATGCGGGCATGCTGCTGGTCGGCAACGACAAGGCGCCGTTCAAACTCGGGAAGGACGAGCCGCTGAGCCTGCGGGTCTTCGTCGACACGACGCTCGTCGAGGTCTTTGCCAACGAGCGGCAGTACGTGATGACCGACAAGGAGGGAAGCGCCGGCGGGAAGACGAACGTGCATGTTGCCCTGTTCTCCCGGGGCGGCGATGTGACGGTCGACAGGATCACCGCGTGGCGGATGAAGTCAGCCTTTGAGGGCGACACGGTCTTCAGGAAGGATTGATTGGCGTCCGGAAGCAGGGGCTCGTCCGGGACCCGGCGTCATCGACAGGCAGCCCAATCCGCGCCTGTTTCCGGAAGATGCCATCATCGCGATTGGTTCAACCCCCTCCAACCCCGCCGTGCCATCAGCCATCAAACCAATCCGGAAAAAG
>CAYPUM010000678.1:0-1714 GCA_964413545.1 uncultured Roseibacillus sp.
CCGTTCTGGACGATCCATCTGGTCTACTGCGAGAACGTCATCGTCCGCGGCCTGAGCCTCCACACCAGGGGCGGCCCGAACACCGACGGGATCAACCTCGACTCGACCCGCAACGCGCTGGTCGAGCATTGCCTGCTCGATGTCGGTGACGACGCGGTGTGCCTGAAGTCCGGCATCAATGAGGACGGCCGGCGGGTCGGGCGCCCGACCGAGAACATCGTCGTCCGCCACGTCACCGCCCGCGCGTGCCACGGCGGGATCGTGATCGGCAGTGACATGTCCGGCGGGGTGCGCAACGTGTTCGCCCACGACTGCGTCTTCGACGGATCCGACTGCGGCATCCGGCTGAAGTCGAACGCCGACCGCGGCGGGTTGGTCGAGAACCTCACCTACCGCTCGATCACCATGCGCAACATCCGCAGCGAGGCGCTGCGCATCAACACCAACTACGGGGCCTGGGGTGCGGCGGACAAGGGGGCGTCATTTTACCCGCTGTTCCGCCACATCACCCTCGATGACATCACCTGCGCGGGCGCCGGCCGGGCCGTCAGCGTGCGCGGGGCCAAGGCGGCCCGGATGATCGAGGATCTCACGCTGCGCCGGGTTTCGATCAAGGCCGGGAAAGGGATGCATTTCTCCCATGTCGACGGCCTGCGCCTGCTGGACGTCACCTGCGAGGCGGCCTCGGGCGAGCCGCGCGTGTTCGATCGTTGTTCCGGCGTGGTCGAGGACCCGGTGAGCCCGCGCACCATGATGACCCGCTACCTGCTGCACCACGCCCGCATGGCCTGGCACGACTGGCAGGCGCGCTTCGAGAACATCCGCACGCCCGAAGAGATCGCCGCCTACCAGCAGCGGATGCGGGAGGTTTTCCTCGCCGAACTGGGCGGCTTCCCTGAGCGCACGCCGCTCAACGCGAAGACCACCGGCACGCTACGCCGCCCGGGATACCGGGTCGAGAAGGTGCTTTTCGAGAGTCGCCCCGGCTTTCACGTGACCGGCGCCCTGTTTGTGCCGGAGTCGGACGACTGGCAGGCTCCGTTCCCCGGCGTGCTGGTCCCCTGCGGCCACACCGAAAACGGCAAGGCCCACGGCGACTACCAGGCGATGGGGGCGCTGCTGGCCCTCAACGGCATGGTCGCGCTGGTCTTCGATCCGGTCGACCAGGGCGAGCGGATGCAACTGGTCAACGACCAAGGCAGGTACCCGATGTGGGGAACCAAGGGGCACACCATGGCCGGGGTGGGTGCCATCCCGCTCGGGCTCAACACCGCGACCTACGAGATCTGGGACGGCATGCGCGCAATCGACTACCTGCAGGCCCGCCCGGAGGTCGACGCCGACCGCATCGGCTGCACCGGCAACAGCGGCGGCGGCACCCAGACCTCGATGCTGATGGCCCTCGACGGGCGCATCAAGGCCGCCGCGCCCAGTTGCTACTTTCACAAGAAGACCCGGCAGCTCGAGGACGTCACCGGGGATGCCGAACAGAACGTCCACGGCCAGCTCACCGGCGGCCTGGAGCACGCCGACTTCATCATGATGCGCGCCCCGCGGCCGGTCCTGGTCTGCGCCGGGACGCGCGACTTCTTCGACATCGATGCCGTCTGGGAGAGCTTCCGCTACGCCAAGCGCCGCTACACCGCCATGGGCCACGCCGAGAAGGTCGAGGTTCTCGAGAACCCCGCCGGCCACAACTACAACCGCACCCAGC
>CAYPUM010000679.1:0-1318 GCA_964413545.1 uncultured Roseibacillus sp.
AGATTCTCGATGCTTCGCCAACGCCACCAGCGCTTCATCCCACCAGCGAATATCCGTCAGGTCAATCTTGACGGACCACGAGGACGGATTGCGTGTCGCGGGGGGGAGAGCGGGGCGGGGAGACGCACCTCACTTCGCCAACGATGACGGAATTGCGTGCAAGGGGTGGGTGGGAGGGGGTCGGGAGTCGAGGGGCGGTGTGTCGAGTGCCGGGGCGGGTGTCAAATCCCGAATCGCGGGGATTGCCTGAACAAGCGATTGAATTTCCCGCCGTTCCTGTGCAGAAGGCCCTCGTTCCGGCCATGACCCGCGAAGGCCTCATTCTGAAGATCGACTGTCCCGACCGGCCGGGGCTGGTCGCCAAGATCGCCAATTACGTGGCGGACTACCACGGCAACCTCGTCGAGTTCCACCAGTTCACCGATACCGTGAACGAGCGCTTCTTCGCCCGGCTCGAGATCGACACCGAGGGGCTGGAAGTCGAGGCCGAGGACTTCATGAGCGGATTCGGCACCCTCGGCCGCGCCCTGCACGGCCGCTGGCACTTCCGGCGCCTTCCCTACACGATGCGCACCGCCGTGATGGTCACCCGGACCGGCCATTGCCTCAACGAGATCCTCTGGCGGGCCCGCCTCGGTGAAATGCCGGTCGAGATCACCTCCATCATCGGAAACCGCGACCACTGCCAAGGCATTGCGGAGTCCGCCGGGATCCCGTTCCACCTCGTCGAATCCGGGAAGACGCCCGACGAGCGCGAGGCCGCCTTCCGCCGCATCGCCGGCATCCTCGACGCGGAAGCCGTCGAGCTGGTGGTCCTCGCCCGTTACATGCAGATCATCCCGGACTGGCTCTGCGAGATTTACGCCGGCCGCATGATCAACATCCACCACAGTTTTCTTCCCGCCTTCGTCGGCGCCAACCCCTACCGCAAGGCCTACGAGCGCGGCGTGAAACTCATCGGCGCCACCTGCCATTACGTCACCGCCGACCTCGACGCGGGCCCCATCATCGAGCAGGCCGTCGAGCGCGTCCAGCACTACCACACCGTCGACGACCTCATCCGCCTCGGCCGCGACTGCGAACGTTCCGCCCTCGCCCGCGGCATCCGATACCACGTCCACGACCGCACCATCATCGACCGCAACCGCGCCATCGTCTTCCCGGACTGATTCCTCCCTTTGCAGGGCGCCCTCCCCCGTCCTATCCTCCCCTCCGCCCCCCGGCCCGCTTTCGGAGAGGTGGCTGAATGCGCTTGTCGTTGAAGGCGACATCTCCAATAATCGCGAAGCGCTGATCGGCATGGCCCGCCGCAAGGCGG
>CAYPUM010000679.1:1418-1714 GCA_964413545.1 uncultured Roseibacillus sp.
GCAATCCGGTGGAACCGGACGAAGACAGCGCGAAGTGAAACGGAGAGGTGGCTGAATGCGCTTGTCGCTGAAAGCGACATCTCCAATAATCGCGAAGCGCTGATCGGCATGGCCCGCCGCAAGGCGGGCAATCCGGTGGAACCGGACGAAGACAGCGCGAAGTGAAACGGAGAGGTGGCTGAGTCCGGTTTAAGGCACACGACTCGAAATCGTGCGTGGCAGTGATGTCACCGTGGGTTCGAATCCCACCCTCTCCGCCAGCCCGTCATTTGTGACAGGATTTGCTGGTGTTTGCT
>CAYPUM010000680.1:0-1713 GCA_964413545.1 uncultured Roseibacillus sp.
CCTCATCCAGGAAGGCAACATGGGCCTCATGAAGGCCGTCGAGAAATTCGAATACCGCCGCGGATACAAGTTCTCCACCTACGCCACATGGTGGATCCGCCAGGCCATCACCCGCTCGATCGCGGACCAGGCCCGCACCATCCGCATCCCGGTCCACATGATCGAAACCATCAACAAGCTCATGCGGGTCCAGAAACAGCTCGTCCAGGAATACGGCCGCGAACCGACCCCGGACGAGATCGCGGAAGAAATCCATCTCCCCGTGGAACGCGTCCGGGCCGTCCTCAAGATGGCCCAGCAGCCGATTTCCCTCCAGGCACCCGTCGGCGACAGCGACGACACCTCGTTCGGGGACTTCATCGAGGACAAGGCCGCCGAAAACCCCATGGAGGAGGCCGGCTTCTCGATGCTCAAGGACAAAATCACCGAAGTCCTCGACACCCTCACCGAACGCGAGCGCGAGGTCCTCGAACAACGCTTCGGCCTCAAGGACGGATACTCCCGAACCCTCGAAGAAGTCGGACGCCAGTTCCAGGTCACCCGCGAACGCATCCGCCAGATCGAGGCCAAGGCCCTCCGCAAAATGCGCCACCCCACCCGCATCCGCAAACTCGAAGGCTTCATCGAACTGCCCAACATGTGAGCCGGCGCCCATGACCAGCAAGGCGGGTCCCCATTCGCCTTGCATACCGCGCCCTCCGCGTGTCTCTTGCCCGGGCATGAGCGGCTACGACGTCCAGTCCCTCCGGACCCGGTTCCCGATCCTCTCCCGGGAGGTCCATGGAAGGCCGCTCGTCTACCTCGACAACGCCGCCACCTCCCAGTCGCCCCGCTGCGTCCTCGACGCCAGCCGCCGCTACTACGAGGAATACAATTCCAACATCCACCGCGGAACCCACCACCTCGCCCAAACCGCCACCGCCGCCCACGAGGAGGCCCGCCGCCGCGTCGCCAAACACCTCAATGCCGCCCCGGACGAAATCATCTTCACCAGCGGCGCCACCGACTCGATCAACCTCGCCGCGGGCGCCCTCGGACGCGCCGGCCGCTTCGCCCCCGGCGACTCGATCGTCCTCACCCACCTCGAACACCACTCGAACATCGTCCCATGGCAGATGCTCTGCGAGCGCACCGGCGCCTCCATCAAGGTGGTCCCGGTCCACGACGACGGCACCCTCGACCTCGAGACGTTCCGCCGCCTCCTCGACGATCGCACCCGCCTCGTCGCCGTCACCCACCTCTCGAATGCCTTCGGCACCATCAACCCGGTCTGCGAAATGGTCGCCTCGGCCCATGAGGCCGGCGCCCTCGCCCTTGTCGACGGCGCCCAGGCCGTCCCCCACATGCCCGTCGACGTCAAGGCCCTCGACGCCGATTTCTACCTCTTCTCGGGACACAAGGTCTACGGACCCACCGGCATCGGCATCCTCTACGGCCGCCGCGCCCTCCTCAAGGAGCTGCCCCCATGGCGCGGCGGCGGCGAAATGATCAGGAAGGTCAGCTTCGAGGGAACCACCTACAACGACCCTCCCCTCAGATTCGAGGCCGGCACCCCCGACATCGAGGGCGCCATCGCTCTCGCCGCCGCCGTCGAGTTCGTCGAGAGCCTCGACCCGCACGCCGTCCACACCCACGAAACCGGCCTCATCCACGAGGCCGCCGGCTTCCTTTCCTGCCTCCCCGGAATCCGGCTCTACGGGCCCCCGGACCGCG
>CAYPUM010000681.1:0-1712 GCA_964413545.1 uncultured Roseibacillus sp.
GAGGCGGCGCGGGAACTCGGGGACGGGGTGCGGGTGGTCTCGATGCCGAGCCACGAGCGGTTCGACCGCCAGAGCCCCGAATACCGCGACCAGATCCTGCCCGCCTCGTGCACGAAACGGGTCGCCATCGAGGCCGGCGTGACCGGCCTGTGGTGGAAATACGCCGGCCCCGCCGGCCGGGTGATCGGCATCGAACGCTTCGGCCTGAGCGCCCCCGGCAACACCGTCATGCGGGAACTCGGCATCACGAAGGAAGCCGTCGCCGCCGCCGTGCGGGAGCTTTGAGGCAGCGCAGTCCTGTCGCAAAGCGCCGCCTCAGTGGCGTCGCTCGTATTCATGCGAGATCCGTGCAAGAGCGGACGAATACTCGAGCTCGGCTTTTTGCCTATCGAGCCAACGAAAGGGATAAAGTCTTCAAAGAGCTGGCACGCCACGAGATCTCCGAGATGGGACTTGCGGTGAAGGTACGGCTCGCCGTCAAAGAGGCTTCGGAAGGAACGAAGAAGTCCGTAATGTTCGGTTGGCGGCGACATCTAGACGAGAGATGGTTCCGCGTTCAGGACATCGCGAGACTCCTCGATATGGGCCGTAAGCCGTTCCCGCGCCTTCCGGATGTAGCCCGGCTCAATGTCGAGGCCGATGCTGTTCCTTCCGGTGTTGATCGCGGCAAGGACCGTCGAGCCGGTGCCTGCGAACGGATCGAGGACCGTGTCGCCGGCAAAGGAGAACATCCGGATCAACCGCTGGGCCAACTCGACGGGATAGGGGGCGGGATGGCCGTTGCGGGTCGTGTGGCCCTTGATGTCGTGCCAAGCCGAGACCATCCAGCTTCTCATTTCCTCGCGGTTCAGCATCGAAAGACACTTCTGGAGGATCCAGCGTCCAGTAGGGCGGGGAGGTGACGATCAGATGGACGGAATCGTCCTCGATGGCGGCGAGATTTCGCGCGTCGCCCAGTTCGACTCGGTGGACTGTCTTGTCGAAGGGGCGGGCCAGGAGATCTTGCGCGCCAAGGTGTTGAGTTCGAGAAGCTCGTCGAGCGCCCCCTTCTGGTTGTCCGTCCGCACCTTGCGCAGACGACGCTCGAATATCCGCAACGGTTCATCATCGTCCCGTCGCAGGGCCCGGAAGGTGCACTGAACGGGCTCCTCAACAACCGAACCCACAGACCCCGTCGTACTCACAGGAAACAGCATATGGCGGCAGGCCGCCTTTGGAAACACAAATTGTAGTGCGGCCAAAGGAGTACTTTCCACCGCGGCGGGAGTTCGAACGGCCAAACGGTCCCGCCGCTTGAAGATGCCATCGTATACGTATACGACAGTATTTCCGGTTCTTCGTGGTGGCGGACGGTGTGGGTGGGTGGCGGGCGGTGTGGGGGTTATCTGGGGCGGGTTTTTTTTGCGGCGGCGTTGGCGCAGATGGGGCAGAAGATCATGAAGGCGATCCAGGTGAGGGGCCATGTGACGAACCCGACGAGGACGAAGCAGAGGAGGATGTTGACGGCGACGGAGATCCAGTAGCCGGCCATCATGAGGATTCCGCCGAGGACGTTGCCGGCGTAGATATTGCCGATACCGAACGTCTGGATCATCAGTCCGGGGAGGATTTCGAGCACCACGGCGAGGCCGGGGTCGGGGCCGCGCTGGTAGACATGGACTTCGGGGGCGGGTTGGGAGGGTTCCATGCGGGGTGGTTCGCTCATGGGGCGG
>CAYPUM010000682.1:0-1682 GCA_964413545.1 uncultured Roseibacillus sp.
ACCCGGATGATGTTGAACTGGCCAAATACCGCGGATACCGGATTGTCACCAGCCTGTGCTCATCACGAAGCACACCACCCGCCGCGGTCCTTTCGTGAGGAGTCGATCGCGTGGTTGAAGATGGAGCGAACAGGGGAGCGACACCGGTCCAAGCGGTAATACGAAAACGGCGGAGTTCTGGGGGCGTCAATGGGAGCGAGTCCTTGCCGGCAACGGTTCGCGGTGGATGTTCCCGGCCGGAGAGCGGTTTCCCCCAAGGACGCGGGGCGTTCTGGCTCCCGAACGGATGGGACCTATGCCCCGCTGGGCGAAAAAGATTGCTGCGAGCGCAATGCCGGGACGCTTAGGAGCCGCGCAGCAATAAATTGAACAAATTAGTCATCTCGGTGTGATCGTGTAGTTCCACGCGCCGTGGGTGAGGTGCTTGGTGAGCCGGACCCTTGCCAGATCCTCGTCGCTTACCTTGATGCCGGTGTCGTATGTGTCGGTGTCCAGCTTCGCGCGGACTACGAGACCCGCTTTGGTCGTGGTGCTGCTGATGAGGTCACTGTATGGATATGTCGTTGATGGGGTGGCGCGGAACGGAGAGAGATACAGCTTGCGGGGGGCGGGCTGGACGCGGGACCGGGTCCGGGCCGAGGAACTCGTCAAGGAGTATCCGGAGGGTTCCGGGCAGGTGTGCCATGGCAACCCGCGTGATCCGGATCAGGCGGTGTTGAAGCGGGACTCGAAGGCGCCGTTGTACTCGCTGTGGTTTCCGCTCCTGTTCGTGGTGGGCGGGGCGGGAATGATCGCGGGCGTCATCCGGCGCCTGAGGTTCGCGTAGAACGGGAGCGGCGCCTACGTTGTATTGCCGGTTGTCCATGCTGATTGCTGACTTGCCCCGGCATCATTCCGCATCAGCGGGACGATGCCGGACTACTTCTTACCTTTCACTGATTCAGTTCCTGCCCCGACAACGGATTCGAAGGTCGGGCCAACGCGAATTTCATCGAGATGCCCCTCCTGCTCTATGACAAGAACGCCAATCCTGGTCTGGTCGACATTGAACGGGACGGAGACCCGGCCATGTTCTTCGTATGCGCGCCCCCGAAGTAGCGGCCCCAGCGCCAGTTGTGCTTGTAGGTGACGGCAATTGCCAGCAATCTTCTTCTTCGTTGCGGCTTTCCCGGCCCCTCAGGGCGCGGGGTTGGAGGGGGGCGAGCACCGCCGTCCGCCGCAGCCGGCGGCGGCTTCTTCTGCCAGACGGCGACGGCAATCCCGCCGCCCCGGTTACCATCCCTCCCTCCGGACGACACGATAGAAGCGGCTCGGCGCGGCCGCAGGGTCGGTGAACATCAGGTGCTGGTCGCCGGTCAGCACGGGGAAAAACGAGTTGGGAAGGTTGGAGCGCCAAACCGCCCCGTCATCGGAATACTCGACCTGATAGTGAAACCCGATCTCGCCCGGCCAGCAGACCGAAGTGCCCGCGCCGTCGCGCTCGAAGCCGCAGAACCGGAACGGCACGATCCCGCGGCCGGCACTGCGGACGATCAGGTCGGCGACCAGCATCCAGTTGTCGCCGAACCCCGACGGGCTGAGCGCCGACAACTGCCACTCGTACGCGACGTAGCCGAAATTCACCGCCGCGGCGCCGGCGTGGAACGGGGCGTCGGCGAACAACGGAATCCCGTCGAGGTCGG
>CAYPUM010000683.1:0-1679 GCA_964413545.1 uncultured Roseibacillus sp.
AACGCCGAACCCGTGGCCACGGAGCGGGATCTCCGGCGGGCCATGGACGCCTTGCCGACCGTCCGCCCCATCGACCTCGTGAACCTCAACCGGGCCGATCCGGCCTTCGTCCGGACCGTCCGGGCAAATTCCATCCCCCTACCGATCCGCCATGGCTGAACCCGCTGCCATGCGCAACGACTTCGACCGCATCCGCGGCCGACTGGCAGAGGTCCTTGCCACCCCCCCCGGCGAGCGCACCACCCGGGACCGCGACAGCGCCATCCTGCGGTTCGAGTTGACCTTCGAGATCTGCTGGAAGTTGCTCCAGCGCCTCGTCCGCGAACAAGGACTGGAATCAAACGGACCCCGCCAAGCCCTCGAAAACGCCTTCACCCTCGGCTGGATCGAGGACGAAACGGTGTGGTTTGATCTCTTGAAGGACCGCAACCTCGCCATCCACGTCTATCGCGAGGAACGGGCCGAGGATCTCTTCAGCCGATTGCCGGTCTACCTCCAGGCGTTCGAGACCCTGGCAAGCCGGATTCCCGGACTACCTGCGTCAGGATGAAGGTGCTGGAAACGTTGCTCGTTCTCGATGTAGCCGCCGCGCCGGGGGGCGCTCTTGATCTGGAACCCGAGCAGGGTGCCGTCGAAATGGACGTCGCGCACGAGGACGTTGCGCACCCCGCCGGAGATGTCGCTGCCGATCGAGATGCTCCCCCAGCGCGGACCCTTCGAGTAGATGTGCCGGACGACGATGTTCTCGCACGGCTTGTTGACGCGGCGGCCATCGGCATTCATCCCGGCCTTGATGGCGACCGCGTCGTCATCGGTGTGGAAATAGCAATGCTCGACGAGCATGTTGAGGCACGAGTTGGCGTTCACACCGTCGCCGTTGGGATGGCGTGTGATGAGCTTGAGATCGCGCGCGATGACATTCTCGCAGTAGACCGGGTTGACGCTCCAGAACGGGCCGTCGACCAGCGTGAACCCCTCGAAGAGCACGTTGCGGCAGTTGATCGGCGAGACGAACTCGGGGCGCAGGCCGGCGCCGGGCACCCCGAAGATGCGGTCCTTGACCGGAATCCCGTTCTCCTCGGCGTTGTAGATCTTCTTGATGGCGGCCTTTTCCTTGTCGGGGATCCACTCCCACCACGGCTCTCCCTTGCCGTCGAGCGTGCCCGGGCCGGTGACGGCGATGTTCTCGCAGTCGCGGGCGTAGATGAACGGCGAGAAGTTGTAGCATTCGTGGCCCGCCCAGCGCACGAACACCACCGGCAGGTAGTCGTTGAAGTCCTGGCTGAAGAGAAGCGTCGAGCCCGCCGCGAGATGGAGGTTGACGTTGCTCTTCAGCTGGATCGGGCCGGTGAGCCACCTGCCGGGCGGAACGAGCACCCTGCCTCCGCCGGCCTTTGCGCAGGCCGCAATGGCGTCCGCGATGGACCCGGTGTTCTTGGTCTCCCCATCCGCCACGGCCCCGAAGTCCGCGATGCTGAAGGTGCGCTTCGGGAACTGCGGACGCTGGAGCTGCGGCATCTCGAAAGGCGCCTTGATCGGCGCGATGCTGTCGGGGATGGCGGCCTTCTTCGCCCATTCGTCCGGTGTCAGGGCGGTGGATGAGGCAGGCAACACCGCCAGGACAAGGACGGCGGGAATCGAAGCGGCGCGCCCTTGAGAAATGGCGCTCCGGAACGGTG
>CAYPUM010000684.1:0-1656 GCA_964413545.1 uncultured Roseibacillus sp.
TTTTCTGGCGTCAGTCAAGGTTTTCGATTGCCTTTCCATCCCTTTTGCCGTCGGTGCGGCCATGGCGCGCCAGGTGCGGATCGAGTTTGCCGGGGCGATCTGTCACGCCATGGCTCGGGGCCGCCGGCGGGAGCCCCTAAGCCCCATCTCCGCCACCGCGGTTACAATGACGCCCAAGCCCGGGGGGCGATTGGGAGGCTTTCTCACCGTAGGCCGTAGTGGTCGGCGTCGTCGTTCACCGAGATTGCAGCCCGAAAACCTGACGCACTTGCGCCTTCGGTTTGCAGGGACTCTCGCACCAACCGCTCCCTGCGCGATCCATCGGCAAATGCCGGCGCAATGCGCGACTGGCACCAATTCCGGCGGCTTCTCCTACTCTCGGACCGCGCGGACGAAGTCCCGGCCGGGATCGAGCAGGACCTGCACGGTGGTCGTGAAATCGTCCGCGGTGAAGGGATCTCCGAGCGGCGCCCAGGACCCGCCGAGGGTGGAACCATGCTCACAGCGGTAGTCGAGTCCGGGGAAGGTCGAAATCGTCAGGTTGAAGACCGGATTGGTCTGCGGATCGAAGACGGGGGGGCTTGCCGCTGGACAGGATGCGGAAGTGATCGTTCGGATCGAGCGGGTTGGTCATGTTGCCGATCTCTTCGGCGTCGGTCGAGCCGTCGCAGTCGGTGTCGCTGGTGGCGCTGGCGGTCATGGTGTCGCCGAAAATGCCGGTCTCGAGTCGATCGTCGATGCCGTCAAGGTCTTCGTCGACAAACCCCGGCGCGCCTGCGAGCGGGTAGGCCTCGGCCGCACCGATGTCGGGGAGCGGTCCGTTCGGCCGGGCGAAGCCGCGCTGGCCGGTGGTGATGAGCGGATCGACGAGAGCCGCATCGATGGCCGGGGAGCCGGGCAGTGGCGGCATGGTGCGGGTGGGTCCGCCGTAGTCGCCCAAGGGGGCGAGCATCGGGTCACCGCCGATAGGGCGGAAGCGTCGATCGTGAGATCCTTGCCGACGAGCAGCTCGCCGGAGGTGAGGAGAATGGTTCCGCCGTTGAGGGAAGCGTTGAAGGTAAGAGTCTCTCCGGGATTGGCATCCGCAATGGCCCGACGCAACGAGCCGGGACCGTCGTCATCGGGGTTTGTGACCGTGATGCCCCGGGCGTGTGGCGCGGCAGCGAACGACAGCCCGGCAATGCCGCGCGCCGGAACTCGAACTCAGTTTCCGCCGGCGCCATCCTTTGGATTTGACTTCCCAAAGGTCGATCCTACCCTGTGGCCTACCGGATGAGCCTGACCATTGAGCTTCCTGTTCGGCCCGATCAAACGGCCTTCAATCTCAAGCGTTGGGATGAAGTGCTGGCGGAACCGCATTACGCCAAGCTGGACGGAACCTTCGAAACGGACCGCTTTGGTCACGTCCTCCACATGCCTCCTCCCTCGTTTCAACACGGCCGGTTACAACGCCACCTCGCCACCACCCTCGAGCGGCTCATGAGCGGGGGAGAAACGGTCACGGAGTGTCCCGTTTCCACGCCGGACGGAGTAAAGGGGATCGACGTCGTTTGGTTGACGGACCGGCAACTGGCGAAAGCCGGCAACCATTCCTGTTTGCCATTTGCTCCGTCGATCTGTGTGGAGATCAAGTCTCCGGGCAATACCCCGGCGGAG
>CAYPUM010000685.1:0-1654 GCA_964413545.1 uncultured Roseibacillus sp.
CCTCGACTTTCCAGCCGCCGTAGTCCGGTTGCTCGAAGTCGGCGATCAGGACATCGCCGGGACCGGCCTCGAAGGAATCCGGAGGCTGTTCGGCAAGGACGAACGCATTGACCGCCAGGCAAACGGCAAGCGTCGACCTCGTGACCCATCCAAATGCCGTGTAACATGGATACATGGTGCCGAATATACGCGGGATTCGAGAGGTTTGTGTCATGGTTGAGGGGCGGCACGGACTTCGCCAGAGCGGTGTCGGGACTCGCTCTGCCACCGGTCCATGCCGGCGGAGCGGACTCGCTTCACGAAGTATTCGAGCCCCTTGAACTTCTGATGGAACCGCGGGCGGAACACGGCTCCGAGGGCTCCTCCGGCGCGGCGGCACTGGACGGCAAAGGCGCGCCGCCCGTCCCTCGCGCTGCGCGGTTCGTTGCGTGTCGAGCGCATTCGGCGGGCCCGCCGGGACCCAGTCCCGGCGGCGGGCGGAGCGGCGAAAGCCAGCGTGCAGAATGCGGCGACGAGGTCATAGCCGGCGGCAAGCAGCAGTTGGCGGGCGGTCCCGTGAATGTGGTGGTTCATATGGTTGTTCATGCGTGGAGCCACTGCCGATCCCGCCAATTCCGGCCGCGAGAGGGGCTCAGCGCGATGTCGATGCTCCCGGAGGACGGGCTTTCCAACCCGTTCTCCTTGCCCGTAACGGAGAAGATCCGGAAGATTGATCAGGGTGCGGGTGGGGTGCCGGACTTGATGAAGGACTCGAGGTAGGCGAGGCACTGCGGGACAGCTTCGGCCTGGTTGCGGGATTCGTATTCGATGATGATGGGGCCCTTGTAGCCGGCCTGGTCGAGGTGGCGGAGGATGTCGGCGACCGGGGTGGCGCCGGTGCCGAAGGGAACGTCGCGCTTGTTCGCGTCGATGTCCTTGAGGTGGATCGAGAGCACCCGCCCCTTGAAGCGCTCGAGGCTGGCGACCGGGTCGAACCCGCGGCGGCACCAGTGTCCGATGTCCGGCGCGATGCCGATGCGCTTGCTGCGACCTTCGAGGCGCTGCTCGACCATGTCCGGGGTCGGCTCACCGTGGTTGTGGATGCCGACGTTGACGCCGTATTCGGCGGCGAGCTTGTCGAGCATTTCCATCTGGTTGCGGCCAGGCTCACAGATAAGCGTCTGGATACCCATTTCCTTCGCGAAGGCGAACGCTTGACGCCACTCCTCTTCTCCCCGGGGCCGGATCACGCCGTACGAAAGCAGGCGAATCCCCTTTGCCTCGAGGATTGCCCGCAGCTTGGCCCGCTCCGCGGCGGTCATGGTGTGGCCTGTCTTGCCCTCAAAGCCGTCGCCCAGCTTCTGCCCGGGGTAGATCTCCAGGTACTTGATGCCGTGATCGACACAGTAATCGACAGTATCCAGCAGCGTCTTACCCCGCAGGGTCCAGCACTGGAGGCCGACCTGCCAATCGCGACGACCGGCGTGAGCCGGCAGCGCGACGGCGAGCAAGAGGATCAATGAAAGAATCATTCTCATAATTGGTTTCCTTTGATCGAAGTTCTCGGTTGACTCGTTTGCCACTTGACATGGCCCTGCCGCGGGGCCGTTTCAGGCCGTCGGCGGTTACAGCTCCGGGGCGGTCCAATCGAGGATTCCCTGTTCGGCTTTCTGCT
>CAYPUM010000686.1:0-1653 GCA_964413545.1 uncultured Roseibacillus sp.
CGGGTGTCGAAAAAATTTACATTGGCGGCGGGGGGGGGCAGACGTCTCACCGGATTGGAGCATCCTGCAACCTGCTGGAGGTCAAATGGTTAGAATCCGATATCGCCTTGAGGTGATCGGTCATGGCATGGAACATGCTCGTGGTTTGGCGGGGTGACTGGGATTGCGGCGGGGGCGTTCTTCCTCCGGCAACTTCCTTTGCGCTCCGCCTGCCTTGGTCCGCGAGGAACAAAGGCGCCATGCTGAACTGCTGACACATCATGAAAATAATCTGCAAGTCGCTGACAGGGTCTCTGATTGGTTTTCTTGCGCTGACGGTTCCGGCAGGGGCCGTGACGCTCATACCGGCCGGGGTTGGCATCAACATAACGAACGACGGCTCCGAGCTGGTCCCCGATATCAGCAAGTCCGATCTTGGGCGGAACAATCCGGCCACCCTTTACGATTGGCTTGCGGAGGGCTGGAAGATCGATCCGGGAATCGTCTCAACCTACAATGGCATCACGGGTTCCTTGCTGCCGGATCCGTCCGGGTTGCGGCTGGTGATCGATGATGATTCCGCCAAGCCCTTCTACACGCTGGAGGGCACCTACTACGCCGTCCTGCACTACGGAGAGGGGCCCGGCGGGCAAGGGCGGGGTGGCGGGATCGTTGCCTACTACCTCGATGACCTCGACGCTGGAAGGTATGCGTTTCCAGAACGCGGCCTCGGGCCGAACGGGAAGGGCGGGCTGTCGTCGGTTCGAATTTGGGGCCGGGGTCTCAAGTCGCCGAACCAACAGGTGCCAGACACCGGCGGGACGCTTGCCCTTTTCGGACTGGCCATGGCCGGCATGGCGATGGTGCGCGGCAGGAAGGCCGCCTGAACCTGACCGAGGGTGCGACTCGCACTCCAGCTTGCCGCCGCTTCTTGTCCCGAAGCGGCGGGCGATGGAACGCCCTCGTCGCTCTGTTGCGGCGGGGGCGGTTGCTTGTTGCGCGCACCAACGGCTCCAGAGTGCTGCCGGGGCTTGCCGGGTTTCTTCTTTTCGGATGGATTCGTTTGTCGTCCGTCGGGCGCGATGGTAAGGATGAAGTCATGAGAGCACTCGTGGTGATGGTTTTGCCGGCGGTCTTGTTTCTCCCGACGGTTCAGGGAAACGACTGGCCGCAATACAATGGTCCGGGATTTGACCGGAAGATCGGCGGGGAGTTTCCGGTCCGGGACTGGGAGAAGCAGCCGCCCCGGGAGGTCTGGACGGTCGGGACCTCCGGCGGATTCAGCTCCTACGTCACGGGTGACGGGCGGGTCTACGCGATCGGGAAGAGCGGAGGCGACGAGCAGTTGATGGCGCGGGATGCCGGGACGGGGCAGGAGCGCTGGTCGCTCAAACTCGGACCCGCAAGATACGACGGGGGAGGGGACACCGGCGCGGAGGGAAACCGGGGCGGGGACGGACCGCGATCGACGCCGGTTTTCCACAAGGGGGGCGTCTTCGCTTACGACGCTCACATGAACGTCCATGCGGTGCGCGCCGACACGGGCAAGATCGTCTGGAAGCACTCCATCCCGGAGGAGTTTGGCGGCAAGGTGATCAAATGGCAGAACGCTTCGGCGCCGATCTACCTTGTCGTCCAGCACGATCGGCGCCGAAGCGTTCTGGACGACAAGGT
>CAYPUM010000687.1:0-1652 GCA_964413545.1 uncultured Roseibacillus sp.
CGACGAGCAGGGACAGGTGACATACTCCCGCCTTCGTGGATGAGCTGGCGGCCCGGCGCCCGCGCATCAAGGGCGCCGGCAACCGCGACCGCTTCGACTACTGGCTGCACACCTACGAGGCGATGTCCGCCATGGCCGAGGCGGGATGCCGCCGCGGTGAACTCGACCGCGCCATGCGGGAAAAAAACGGGTCCGCGGCGCTGGAGGCCCGCATCAAGCTGGCAAAGACATGGGCCCGGCTGATGACGCTGCAAACCGCCATCGTCCGCACCCCCGGCGAACTGGGCACCATCGCCAACCTCGAACACCAGACCCGCCGCCGGACCAGACTCGTCGAAGGCCGCGACCCCGCGCTGGTCAAGGCGCTCGGCAAGCCGTTGCCACCCGAGGCCGCCCCCGGACTGGCCTACACCGGCCCGCCCCGCCTCGTCCTCCCCACGGTGCGCAACATCGCGGTCGAGGGAGAAACACTGCAGCTCAAGATCATCGCCCTCGACCGCCAACCGGTCAGTTCGGTCACGGTGCATGTCCGCCCGCTCGGCCGGGGCGAATGGCGGGACATCCCGGCAACACACGTCGGACGCGCGGTCTACAAGGCCGCCCTGCCTGCTGCCGCGGAAGACTTCGAGTCCCGCATCTCCGCGGCCACCGCTTCCGATGGGCCGCTCGCGTGGCCTCCCACCGCCCCGCGGATCAACCAGACCGTGGTCGTCACCGGACGGTATCGGGAGGAAAGATGAAACACCCCTTCGACGTAGGCCTGCCTGGCGCTTGCACGAACCTGCAGAAGCCTCCAAATCGTCCCCCGTTGTCGTCGCCGGAGTCGTCAACCGATCCGGGGCCCCGCCTCGGCGGGGATTTCCATCTCACCTCCCACCAACCAACTGATCCATGAAACGACCAGACCACCTCCCCCGCCCGATCCTTGCCGCCGCCTGTGTGCTGGCGGCGGCCACCCCGGACCTGCCCGCCAAATCGTTCCCGGTCGCCTCCCCGGACGGCCGAATCAAGGCGGAGGTCACCTTCCACGCCGACTCCGGCACGCTCACACTGCGGGCGGCCAGCGGCGGCGCCGAAGTGCTCGGCGACTGCCCGCTCGGGATCGTCACCGACAAGGCGGACTTCACCTCCGGCCTGAAGCTCGGGGGCGCCACCCGCGCCAAGATCGACGAGACCTACACCCTGCCGCACGGCAAGGTCTCGACCTACAAGAACCGCGCCAACGAGCTGACCGTCAAGCTCGCCAAGGACAAGCGGGACCTGCACCTGATCGTCCGCGCCTGCAACGACGGGATCGCCTTCCGCTACGCCATCCCCGGCAGCGGAAAGATCGAGATCACCTCCGAAGCCACCGCCTTCCAGCTTCCGGGCGACCCGGCCTACTGGGGCCAGTCGCACCCGAATGCCTACGGCTACGAGTTCCCGCTGGGCCGGATCGAGCACGAATCGTATTCGCTGGCGCTGCTCTGCGAGCTGAAGGAGGCGAAGCACTGGGTCCTGCTGGCCCAGGCCGCCACCTACGGCGATTACTGCATCCCCTACCTGAAGCGGGAGAACCGCAACACCGACTTGCTGAAGGTCACCTTCCCGATCGACCAGAAGGAGCCGATCCGGACCACGCTCCCGTTCGCCTCGCCGTGGCACGTGGCGGT
>CAYPUM010000688.1:0-1640 GCA_964413545.1 uncultured Roseibacillus sp.
AGCGCCTCGAAATAGATATTCCGCCCGGCAGGCACGTAGAAATGCGCGCTTCCATCCTTTTCGACGGGCACCACGCCGCGCAGCACCTTTCCGGCAAGGGCGCTGCGCGGACTGATCAAGTTGACGAGGTTCTGGCAGGGAGTCCACAGCCGCCGGCACGACCATGGCCGCGGGAGTTGCTCGAGGATCCGGATGTACTTCACCTCGCCCCGCTCGATGCCCTCCATGCCGTGATGAACGTCCTGGACATAACAGACTGCGAGTCCCTTCCCGGCCAGTTCGGGGTCGAGGGTGCTCGGCATGACCGGCGGGCGCTTCCGGGGGACGAGCGGCGTCGGTTGCCACAGGGAATGCTCGTCACTGGCAAGGATCGGCCAGTGGTTGCCGGAGTCGTCGAGCAACATCAGCTCGTAGGCCGTGGGATCGTTCCATCCACGGTCCCGGTTGTGGGACACCAGGAACAAGTCCTCCGCCAGCGGGTGTGGGTCCATGTAGAGAGGACCGTGGTGATGACGCATCCATCCCTGTCCGAGAAAATGGTTCCATCCCGGCTCCTGGCGGATGTCGACCCACCATGTGACGAAATGCATCGGGTCGCGGGTTCGGATGTTCTTCGTCGTGTCGACCGTGATGACCGTTCCAATCCCGCTTTGCGGGAAATGCGGCGTGCCGAGCATGACGAACTTGTGCGGCATGCCCGGGATCGGCCGGCCGTGCAGCATGGATGGCGGAAAGGGGATGTCGTTTCCGTAGATCTCCCGGCTGCCGCTCCCGTCCGGCTTCATGGCCCAGAGGCACTTGATGCCGAGCTGGCCCTTGTCGACGTATTCCCAGCGGCTGTAGGTGATCCATCCGTCCGGCAGCACGGCCGGGCTGAACTCGCTGACGGCACTGTTGGTCAGTTGCCGGATATTCGAGCCGTCCGCGTTCATCTTGTGAATCACCGGCGTGGTGAGAAAGGTGCCGCAGAGCACGCCGTACTGCGGGCGGGTTGAAGTGAAGAAGATCGAACCGTCCGGCGCGTAGCACGGGTGCATGTCGTCCGTCTGGTGGAAATAGTTGCTCTGGTTGCCACCGCGGGCGTGCAGGCTGTATTTGGCGATCCGCTGCTTCTCGTCCGCGGGCGGGAAGGTCAACTGCCGCAGACCGGTCCCGGCCTGCCCTGAACTTGCCGCAGGGTCGATGCTCACCTCGAAGATGCGGAACCCCTCGATCGGGGCCTTCTTCCAGTCGAACACGAGCTTCGTGGCGTCGAAGGAGAGCGTGAACCGGCCGAAAATGCCGCCGGCCATCTCGCCGTCCTGCGGAAACAGGTCCTTCACCTCGCCGGTCTTGAGGTCGAGGATCGCGATGTTGCCGCCGTAGCGCGAACAGCCGTCGAGGAAGTCGGTGTAGAAGTGCGAGGAATGGTAAGTGAAGCGCTTGACGAAGATGATCTTCTCGAAAGGAAGCTCTGGCCGCGAGGCGGGATCACGGTAGCGGTAGGGCAGTTCTCCGCTCGCCTTGGCGCGCTCTTCCCGCTCGCCGTGGTAGACCCTCTTGTCCAGCCTGAGCTTCTTCGTGTTTTCCATGAACCACGCCGCGGAGCGGCCCTCGGCGGGGGGGCGCGGCCGGAACCTCGCGGGCTGCTTGTCGAATTT
>CAYPUM010000689.1:0-1640 GCA_964413545.1 uncultured Roseibacillus sp.
CCTTGCGCGGAACTCGACCCTGTGACCCGGCTCGGCGTCCATGACGAGGTAGACCTCGCGCGGTCCGATCCTGCGGTGCAGGGCGCGCACCGTCCCGTCCAGCCCGCGGACGTCCGGCACGAACGCCTTGCGGATCAACTCCACCGCCTTCCCGGGCTTGTCCGCGCGGCAGGCGGGCTTGAATGCCCTCCGGTTCCACTCCTCGAGTTGCGGATCATTCCGGCCGGCGCGGTCGGACACCGACGGGAGCGGGCCGACCGGGATCACCAGTCCGCCCGCCTCGGCGAACTCCGCGCCCTTCGAGATACTCTCCCGGCGCACGGCCTCCATGGCCGGAAAGACCAGCGCCTGATAGGAAGCGCCCGCCGCCTCGACGATCAACCTTCCGTCCTTGACGGCGGCGCGGGCCAGGGAGTCGTTGTCGATGAACTCGAAGTTGATCCCGGCATCCATCAATCGGTGGGCAAGGTCGAATGCCGTGTCCCTTGCCGCCTTCCCGTTCATCTTCGCCTCGTAGGGGGCAACCGGGTAGATCACGGCCACGTCACAGACATGGGCCCCCTGGCTCATCAGGTAGGACAGCCGGTCGAAGTACCTCAGAAAGACGCCCATGTGTTCCCAATACGGCATGCGAAAGTGGTAACAGGGCGGCGCCCATTCCCAGTGCGATCCGCAGGTGCTGTAATAGAGCCCGTGCAGGTTCAGGAGCGTGCAGCCGTAGAGATAGTTTTCGCGGGTGGCATACATCAGGTTTGCCGGCGTGGCGCCCCACCCGAGGCTGTGATAACCTTCCAGCCAGACCCTCGGCCTCCGGTAGAGATTGGCGATGGACGAGGAAACCTTGCCCTTGATCAGGTTCGCTTTCCCGCCGGGAGTGTCATGGCCGGGGGCGGTGTACCACCGCGTGGCCCGGAAATAGTCGCCGAACTCATCAGGGGCCTTCCCGCGCCCGCCGCTGTCGCACCCGAAAATCATCCCGCGCGACCAGTGCCATTCATGGATCGGCTCGAAATAGCGTTCCTCCATCAGGCTCATGCGGACATCGGCATAGTCCATCCGCACCTTGGGGGTGGCATCGCCCATCTCCACCCACATCGCCGGCAGGACCTCCATGAGGTCGTACCCTTTCCTGCGCTCGAACTCCTCGGGGAAATCCGGATTCCATGCGTTCCATCCAAGGCCGATATGAAGCTCGTCATTGAAGAAGTAGTTCAGGCCCTTTGACGACCGGCCGGGATTGTGGTCTTCGAACTTCTGATAGAAGCCGCGGATGACCGTTTCACCCGCCTTCTTCATGAGCGGGTTCAATGAACCGCCGTGCCGGTTTGCGGCAAACGTCCAGACCTGCCACCGGCCCTGCGGGGCGGTCCAGACAAGCTCCCCGTCGACCACGCTCTCCGTGAGGTCGATGCCGCCCTTCCCGAGCTCTGCGCCGTTCCGGCGGTAAGCCCATACCGCGAAGGTGTTCGCCCCGATCCGAAGGCGCTTCGTCTCCCTTCCCTCGAAGTCGACCACCGGCCCCTTCGCCAGCCCGACGGCGTTCAATTCCGGCTTGTCGTAGAAGAGCCGCTTGAAGAGGTTTTCGCCGCCGCGCGGCCAGTCCAGCGTGTAGGTGCTCAGCCCGATGCCCATGCCGAGCT
>CAYPUM010000690.1:0-1628 GCA_964413545.1 uncultured Roseibacillus sp.
GGTTGTTGGTTGTTGGTTGTTGGTTGTTGGTTGTTGGTTGTTGGTTGTTGGTTGTCGGTTGTCGGGCGCGGGGCGCCGCTAACCTTCCGGTGATTTGCGGGCGAGGTGCGTTTCTACGGCTTTGATCGTATCCTTGACGTTGCGTGTCATGGTGAATTGTTCGCGGATGCGGGCGAGGTCGGGTTGGGCGGCTTCGTGGCGGGCGGGTTCGAGCCAGGTGGAGATGAGGTTCGACCATGCCTTTGGTTCGCGGCCCGGGGGGAGCACTTCGCCGGCGGCGCGGAACTCCTGGAGGACCTCGCGGAAGCCGTTTTCGGTGGTGGTGAGGACCGGCACGCCGTGGGCGGCGGCTTCGAGGCAGGCATTCGAGAACGGGTCGTAGAGGGTGGGAAGCACGAAGAGGTCCGCCGCGAGGTAGTAGCGGGTGAGCTGTGGGACGGGATCGATGGGGTGGAGGCGCTTGTGTGACGCGAGGGCATGGGGGAGACGGCCGCGGCCGATGAGGAAGAGGTGGGTGTTTTGGCGGTCGGGAAGGTTTGCGACGGCTTGGGCGGCGATGGCGGCGCCCTTGCGTTTCCAGCCTGATCCGGCGAAGAGGACGAGGGCGGCATCGGTGGGGAGGTGGTGCCGGATGCGGATTTCGCGGCGGGCATTTTCGCGGGCCCCGGGTTGGGGGGCAGGGGCGTCGTATCCGTTCGGGATGACGAGGACCTTGCCGGGAGGCGCCTTGAAGCAGGAGAGGATCTCCTTTCGGACCATTTGCGAGTTGGCGATGAAGAGGCGCTCGGGATTCGAGAAGACGGATTCCTCGAGGCGGAGGGTTTCGCGATGGAGCCTGCGGCGGCGGCGCCACCAGTTTTCGAGGGGGCGGCTGTGGAGTTCGATGCGTTTCATCCAGGCGCGATGGAGGCCGTCGCCAGCCCGGTAGACGTCGCAGGTTTCGACTCGCTCGAGGCTGAAGGTGAGGTCGAGGGGGAGGCCGGGGAGGGTTTCGGTGAGAGCCTGCGAGAATGCGAGGGGGCTGGTGGCGGGGACGACATGATGGCCGGCGTGAGGCCACGCGCCGGGCGGCCAGTCCGGGCCGCTGAGGAGGACCGGTTCGTGTCCGGCGTCTGCGAGGCCTTGTGCGAAGCGGGCGAGATATGTCTCGGCTCCCCCGGAGGGCGAGTGGGAGCGGCGGATCAGTCCGATGCGCATGGCAGTGCGGGAAGTGGTGGAGAAGGGTCCGGGGGGGGCTCGTCAGGCACCGCGTTTCAGGCAGTCTCTCATGGCGCGACGGGGATTGCGGGCCGGATCTTTCATGTGAAATGCGTTACACATATTCAATGATTCGCGGGGGTTGCGGCATGCCGAGGGAAAGGAGGAGGGCGAGCCATCTGTCCTTGTGGCGGTGGGCTTGACGGATTCCGGCGCGGCGCCACTGCCGCGAGTGGAACGAGGGAGAGACCTCGGGCAGGGCGTAGATGGGGCCGGAAAAGACGCGGGGCAGGTCGCGGGCGGCAGGTTCATCGGCGGTCAGCACGATGGCAAAGTGAGCATCGACCGGGGGGGTGTCGCCGCGGAAGGGGACGAATTCGTGGGGGATGCCGGAGGTTGTCCAGAATCGAGCCATGGTGTCGAATCCCAGC
>CAYPUM010000691.1:0-1627 GCA_964413545.1 uncultured Roseibacillus sp.
GTTTTCGGCCTCGTCGCCGTCCTCGTAGCACCAGCGGATGCCGGAGATGTAGAGATCCCGGGGGGTGAAATCGGTGATGAAGTGTCCCCCGTTGGTGGCCAGCGAGTGCAGGAAGGGCCGGCAGGGGAAGCGGGTGGTGCTGCGGTATCGGTCGTTGAGCACCTCGCTCTCGCCGCAGTAGCCGAGGGAGATGGTGGCGATCTGCATGCCCTCGGGGGTGGCGAGTTCGCCGATGGAATAGGGCCGGACATTGAACTCGGTGTTGGTATCGGGGTTGCGGATCCGGTTCCCGTCGAGGCGGCTGCCCAATGCGAACAGGTTGGCGAGGAACTCGCGCTGGGACTGGGGAAGGGGCGAGTCCGGCTTGTTGCGGGCCTCGTCGAGGTGGATCCCGCGGGTCGAGTAGGTCTGGGTCGAGGAATATCTCCAGTCATAGCCCATCTCGGGCTGGAGGTAGTATTCGAAGCCGCGGCCGTTGTGGACGTCGCCCATCTGGCCGAGGCGCAGCGAGAGGGGGCCGAGGCCGATCTCGCGGATGTCGTTGGCGGCGAAGCGGAATGCCGGGGGGGCGCCGGTATCCCGGCGTTTGGCGGTCAGCAGTTCGTAGTCGATCTCGACTCCGCTGAGCGGGCGGTATCCGGGCTTCATGGTCGAGGCGTTGCGCACCTTCCCGCCGCCGAGCGTTCCGGAGTGGATGCGGTCGAGCGAGTAGATGCGGGTTTCGCCGGGGGCGAGGGTGCTGCGGTCGTCGATTTTCGAGTAGAGGAAGTTCCACTGGTTGCCGATGTCGAGGGCGCCCTCGGCGGCGCCGCTGCTGATCTGGTTGAGCATGGCGGTTTCGCCGGTGGTCCTGCCGGGTTCGAAGACTCCGACTTCGGCGGCCAGGGCGAGCCAGTGGGTGGTGAGGTCGCCGCGCAGGCGGAGGGGGACATTGTAGGGGTTCCAGAGGGTGAGGACGGGGACGAGGCGGAGGCGGAGCCGGTAGGGGCGGGCGGGGTCGCTGCCGTCGCGGACGGCCCGGGCCCAGACGGCGACCTGCATCTTGACCGCCACCAGCTGGCGGTAGGGGGTGCTGATGCCGCGGCCGCCGCCGGAGGTGTATTCATCGGACGCGGCCGGCTCCATGGTCGGGCGGCCCTGGCCGCTGCGCTGGACCTCCAGGACGTCGGGGCCGTCGTCGCGCCGCAGCTTGTAGAGCTGGTAGTAGACGAGCAGATCGTGCAGGGGGACGCGTTCCGCGTGGTCGAGGTCGTAGAGCATGTTTTCCCCGGTGACGGGCAGGCCGTCGCGGGCCTCGAAGTCGGCGCTGAAGGTGTCGCCCAACAGGCTGAGGTCGCGCTTGAGCCCGCCCTCGCGGACGTCGGCGAGCACCGAGTGGGAGCGGACCGTGAGGTCGTGGTAGAGTTCGCCGAGGTTGCGGGTGTTGGGGAGGAGGTCGGGGGTGCGGCGGGTGACCGTGGCGCGTGCGAGCAGGGCGGGGTCGGCGGGGCCGTCGAACTGTTCGAAGAGCTCCTCGGCGATGGTCGACGGGGCGTCGAGTTCGGCGAGGATGCCGATCGGGTCGTTGAGTTGGTCGGCGGGGTTGCCGGGGCGCAGGCAGGCCTTCTGGCTCTCGTCGCCGACCCAG
>CAYPUM010000692.1:0-1614 GCA_964413545.1 uncultured Roseibacillus sp.
ATGATCTTTACGTGCATTTTTCTAACAAGTAATTCTACCCTTTCGGAGATTTCGCCAATTCGGAGGATATCCGAAAGTTTGGGATTGGGAGGAGGGTGGTTTTGCGGCGAGTCTAGGGGTTTCGGGGTGGGAGGGCAAGAAAAAAGGCGGCGTTTTCGCTTGATTTGGGTGGCGGGTCCGGGTTGGACTTAGGCATAACCTTCCAACGGAGGTGGTTATCCGAAAGAGCGTGAGTCATGAAGGAGATTTCCAGGGAATTGGCGGGGTATATCGAGCGGCGGCTGGACGCGGGCGAGGTTTCGGCGCGGGAGCGGCCGGCTTACCGGAAATGGATCCGGTATTACCTGGATTTTTGCGAGAAGTATGGACATCCGCCGCGGTTGGCGGGCAGTCTTGGGCCGTTTCTGGAGAAGCTGGCTGCGAAGAAGCAGACGGGGAGGCAGCGGGAGGAGGCGGCCCGGGCGGTGGAGTTGCTGCTGGCGGAGTGCGGGGGGGCGGGGGGAAGAGTGCGCGAGGAGGAGCCGGGGGAGCGTGGTCCGGCGGAGGACGCGCGGGCCGGGGAACCTGCGCCGGGCCGGGGGGCGTCATGGGAGCGGGAGTATCGCGAACTCGAGGGGATGATCCGGATGCGCAACTATTCGGGCCGGACGCTTGATACCTACCGGATGTGGGCGAGGAAGTTTCAGGGGTTTGTGAAGAGCAAGGCACCGGGGGATCTGGGTCCCGGTGACGTGAAGGCATTCCTGACGGACCTGGCGGTGCGCGAGGGGGTGGCGGCATCGACTCAGAACCAGGCCTTCAATGCGCTGTTGTTCTTTTTCCGGCACGTGTTGGGCCGGGAGTTCGGTCAACTGGACGGGGTGGTGCGGGCCAAGCGGCGGCCCTACGTGCCGGTGGTTCTGTCGCGGAAGGAGGTCGAGGCGGTGCTGGGTTTCCTCGATCCGCCGTTCCGCCTGGCGGCGGAGTTGCTCTACGGCTGCGGACTGCGGCTTTCGGAGTGCCTGGAACTCCGCATGCATTGTTTCAATCTTGATGCCCTGTTATTGACGGTGCACGACGGCAAGGGGCAGAAGGATCGCACCGTTCCCCTGCCGGAGCGGAGTCTGCCGGCCATCGAGAGCCAGATGGCGGCGGTGCGGGCGCGTCATGAGGGCGATCTCGCGGCGGGCTACTCCGGGGTGTTTCTGCCGCGCCGGTTTGAGAAGAAGTCGCCCGGGGCGGCCACCGAGTTCATTTGGCAGTGGTTTTTTCCGGCGACGAAGCTGACGACGGTCCCCAAGACCGGGGAGAAACGGCGCTACCACCTGCACGATTCCCAGGTGCAGGCGGCCGTCAAGCGCGCCGCGGCGGAGGCGGGATTGCTGAAGCGGGTCACGCCGCACACGTTTCGCCACACCTTCGCCAGCCACCTCCTGTTGGCCGGGTATGACCTGCCGACGATCCAGAAGTTGCTCGGGCACGCCAGCATCAAGACGACCATGATTTACCTTCAGACCGTCCCGAGCTTGACCATCAAGGAGGCGAAGAGCCCGCTGGACCTGGAGGCCGGGTGAGGCCGGGGATTGGCGGCCCGTCCCCCCGGCCGCGAGCCTCGTCGATCCCCTGGCTGAAAGG
>CAYPUM010000693.1:0-1604 GCA_964413545.1 uncultured Roseibacillus sp.
CCGACGGCAGCGACGACGGCGGCATCGCGCCCACCGGCACCCCCACCGCCGGCGGGGGACTGGTGTTCGTCTTCCGTCGCAACCAGGACGCCGAGGACGACACCAACACCGCCATCTCGGTCGATTACGGCTCCAACCTCGACGGTTGGACCGCCGCCAACCCGCCGGGTGACGGGACCACGATGGACGTCGACGACGACTACTACGGAACCGGCGTTGACCGCGTCACGGTCACCATCCCGGGTTCCAAGGCCACCAACGGGCGTCTCTTCGCCCGCCTGAGGGTCGACCTCACACTGTAAGGAAACAACATTGGACCCCGGCCTTTCCGGGCCGGGGTCCTCGAACCCTTTCTCGCAGGCAATCCCCCGCGTGGCGTCCGCTCATGGTTCCGGGCGTCACGCGGGTTCTTTTCTGATCTTCGAACGATTGTCAGGCAGCGGCCGGGCTCCCCTCCCTCCCCCGCACCGGCCTCGTGCCGGTGGAGGCCATGGTCAGCGCGCGCTCAGGGGAGTCCCCTTGCAATCAGGCCCGAAATGGCGATACTTCTCCGTAGAACTCCCATGAGATCCCTCTTTTCTTTCCTGCTTCTTGCCGTCTTCCTTTCCTCCGCCGCCGCGCAGGACGAAGGAAGAAAAATCCGTTTCCGGACCCTCTGCTTTGCGATCGCGCCCAGCGCGGACGAGGTGACCGTGAGCGGCGACCCCACCCTCGATAGCAAAGTGACCATCAAGCTGGGCCGGCGCCTCGACAGCGCCCAGCACGAGATCGTCGTCATGAGCCGCAAGGTCCTGCTCGGAGAACTGGTAATCAACCCCGAGGGCAAACCCGCAATCGAGCCCATCGCGGTCGCGACCCTTCCGTCCTCGGGCAATCAGTTCCTCTTCTTCCTTGTCCCCACCGGCAACCGGGAAGGCGAAATCTACCGCTGCCTCGTCCTTTCCGACGATTCAAAGAATTTCCCTCCAGGCGCTTTCCGCATGGTCAACATGAGCGGCACCAAGCTCCGATTCGCCATGGGCGAGGAGCGATTCGAACTCCCCAACGGCGCCATCAAGATCATCGACAAGATCCGCGGCGCGCGGGCCGACGGCCGCTTCGCCTACGTCGCCCAATACAAGGATGGTGATGCATGGAACCGCCTGAGCACCGGATTCTGGCATCGCCATGACAAGATCCGCTTCCTGCAGATCGCATTCCTCGACCCGCGTCTCCAACGCCTGCGAATGCGCGGATACAACGACACCCTCCCCATCGCCAACGCCGCCCGCAAGAGAAGGGAAGAATAGCCCCGCCCGCAATCAGCCGCGCCGATCCACCTCTCCTCCCACCCACTGGAACAAGCCCGAGAACCGAGACCCGTCTCCCAGAGAAAGTCTCCCATGGAAAATCTTCCGATTTGCGAATGAGGCATTGACATCGAGGCCGAATAACGACAATCTAATATTGTCTTTGTAACTACAATTCCGTTTTGCCATGAAAACGAATCGCTCAAGGTCAACCGTCCCGCTCCCGGAACTCTCGGGGCGGGAATGGGCGCCGGGCCGGCGCTCCTGGCTTTCGGGGTTTTCCCTCGTGGTCACCGTGGCCCTTCTGCTGCTCAT
>CAYPUM010000694.1:0-1598 GCA_964413545.1 uncultured Roseibacillus sp.
TCCTTGCAATAGGAGTGGATCAGCATCATGTTCATCCGCATCTTCGTCATCTGGGAGAACACGGCCTTGTATTCGTCGGCATCCCACAGGTCGATCCCCTCGACGTGCGCCCCCCAGGGATTCAGCCCCCGCAACTCGAACAGCGGCTTGCCGCTTTCGTCCACGTCGGTAAGCTGGAAGTCGGGATCCGCTTCGGGCACCACGTCCTGGTGCAGGTAGAAGCGGACGCCCAGATGCTCGAGGAAGCGATAGGCGCCATAGAGGGCGCCGATATCATCCCCGCCGACGATCCACCATGTCCTGCCACCCTCATCTGCCGTGGTCTTGAGCACGTACTGCTGCGGGCGCAGATCCGCGGCGGCGGCGCGGACCGACGCCTCCGTCACCAGCGCTTCATCCTTCTTCGTGATGACGATGACACCGTCCGCCGCGATCTCCCCGGGCAGAGAGCCTGTCCGCAGATACAGGTAGCGGGCGATCTCCTTGGCCGCCAGTTGCTGCCTTCCGGGGGCATCCGGCTCCGTGCGGATCTCAATTCCCGCCTGCGCCGTGCCGGCGGCGAGAGAGACGATGAAGATGGCGGCAGTGATGCGTGTTGTCATTGTCTGTTTCGCATTGCTGTTCTTTCCTTTCTCATGGTTCCGTTTACTTTCCCTGGCGAATCGTTTTGTCGGCCAATACGGCTGCGAACCACTTTCGCAGTGCCCGGCGGGCGGGAATGTCCCGCAGCGTCCAGGCGTCGTTGTGGTTGCGGAAGGGGATGAGTTCGAAGGTGAACTTGCCGTCCGGACAGGCCTGCCTCAGGTAGGCCCGGGTGACAGAGAGCGCGCTTTTGGCTTTGCGCGCGACTTCCTGGCAGATGAACTGCGGCCGCTGTCCCAGCCGCTGCAGGCGTTTTGCGGCGGAAGCGCGGCCGGCGCCCGGATAGGGCCACAACGCATGCAAGCCGTCATAGTTGGCATAGCAGATGAATCCCCGCCACAGCGAGGCAATCTCGTCATTGTGCAGCCCGATGTAGTTGCACGCGATCGAGCCGCGCGAGAAACCGGCGATGAAGACGTTTGTCGAATCCCCGCCATACTGTTCACAGATCATTTTCACCGTAGCCATGCAGTAGTCGATGGTCGGCTGGACTTTATACTCCGAGCGTTTTCCCCTCCACCCCCCGCTTCCCCACCACATCGTCACGTTGGCGGCGCCGGCGTTGTCGAGATACGGCATGCAGACCCAGATGACGCCCTTCCCGCCGCTGATGCCGTAGCCCATGCAACTGCCCTCGACCTTGCCCGTCGAAACATCCCCGTACGGGCTGGTAAAGGGGCCGTTGCCGGCGTACTCCACGATGACCGGATACCGCTTCCCGGGTTGCCAGTCGACGGGAAGGTAGAGGGCGTGATATACCTGCGTGTCCTCCCAGCCGGCGGTGGTCTGCTTCACCCGCCTGCCGGGGCCGGGATCGTCCTCGGCCATCGCCGGAACGACCAGATCGGGTTCCACGGTTCTGATGTCGGGGACCTCTTGGGCGGACGCCGCGGCGAAAGCGGCCAGAACCGCCGGAAACGTGAATATGGTGTGCATCAATTTTGAGGACATAACTT
>CAYPUM010000695.1:0-1596 GCA_964413545.1 uncultured Roseibacillus sp.
TAGATCAGTTCCCGGCTCTGAAAGATGCCTTCCGGTCCGTGACCCCGGACGTTCCCTTCCATCCTGAGGAGCATCTCGTCGCGGTAGTAGAACGCGCGATCACCATGGATGACGCGCAGACTGTCCTCGATCGAGACCTCGCCGTGCAGTTCCGCCCGGCGTTCGTCGGGATCGATCAGGCCCCGAACCGCGCGGATGACGAGCCCCTCGTGCCGCAGGTCGACGAGGTCGACCTCGATCGGGCCCTCGATCGAGCCCGCGAGGGATTCGCCGCGCAGGATCCAGGGTTCGGACGGCCGCGGCGCGGCCGGCGCGGCTTGCGGCGGCGGCGCCCCGGCCGTATCGACGGCCGCCACGGCGGTCGATTCGACCGGGGCCGACTCGGCGGCAGCGGAGTCGATTTCGGCTCGGGCCAGGTCGAGCGCCCGCGCCACGCGATCGCGCGCATCGGCGGAAGGAAGGCCTTCGGGTGCGGATCGCAGTAGCGACGGGGAACATCCGGTCAGCAAGAGAACGAGGAGAGTGCCGAGCCCTGCGGCCGAGCGGCGGGCGGCGGGCGCCATCAGGTCCCCTCCAGCCCGAAGAGCGCCGCGCCGATGACCCCGGCGCGCACGCCCAGGGTGGCCGGCACGATGGGCGCCACCAATGCGGCGGGAGCCATGGCGCGTTCGCGGAGCACACGCCGCGCGGGATCGAGGATGAGGTCCCCCGCCTGCGCCACCCCTCCCCCGGCGACGAAGATACCGACATCGAGCAGATTCATCACGTTGGCCAACGCACCGCCCAGTCGGCGGCCGGCGAGGGCGAGCGCATCGCGCGCGGCCTCATCGCCGCCCTGCGCCGCCTCGACCAGGATCTTCGGCGTCAGCGCTTCGCGGTCTCCGCCGACGAGCTCGAAGGCGGGGAGCCCGGCGTTCCACGACGTGTGTTCCAAGTAGCCCGCCACGATGCCGCGCTTCCCGACATAGAGCTCCAGGCAGCCGCGATTACCGCACGCGCACCCGGGTCCGTTCTGATCGATAGACATGTGGCCGATCTCACCCGCGAAACCATGGAGGCCCCCGAAGAGGTGCCCCTCGGAAACGATCGCCCCTCCCACACCGGTTCCCAGAGTGAAGGCAACCACGGGCGTATGGCCTCGCCCGGCACCGATGCAGGCCTCGGCCAGAGCTACGGCGTTGGCATCATTCAGCACCCGCGTCGGCAGGCCGAGTTCCTGGGTGATCAGATCCCCCAGCCCGACCTCTTTCCAGCGGGGAAGATTGGGAGAGGTATGGACGATCCCCCGCGCGCTCGAGACCAGCCCGGCGCATCCGACCCCGACCCGGGTCGCATCGTCGCAGAGGGAGCGGGCGGCCGTCGCGACGGTGCGCGCGAACGTCTCGGGGGATGCGTCGACGGGGCTGGGGATCTCGTCTTCCGCCACCACATCGCCCGCCGCCGTCACCCGTCCCAACTTGACGGCGGTCCCACCGATATCGATTCCCAGGGCAACTTGCGCCATGCGTCACCTCCTCCGTGAGTTTGCCACAGCAAGGCGCGGTTGCAAGCTCGCCCGGTTCAATAGAGCGTCGCTTCCGGTCCGATGTCGAGATG
>CAYPUM010000696.1:0-1595 GCA_964413545.1 uncultured Roseibacillus sp.
TGACGGCAGGGTGTTTCTCCGGCGGGGGGTGAAGACGGTCCCGGCAACGGGTGAGGATCTGCAGAGGCTTTACCAAACGAGGGCATCGGAGCCCACCATTTGGGAACGCCGGACCTCGCCCGTGTTGAAGGTGGCTGACCTCGATCGTGAGGAGATCGCGCGGACCGTGCAGGTTGCGGCGGCCGGGCGGCGCTTTACTTTCAAGAGCCCATCGAGGCCCGAGAAGGTGCTGGACGACTTGGGGATGCGATCTGGCGGCCAGATCACGAATGCGGGCGACATCTGTTTCGGCAAGACCCCCGCGGTGCGTCATCCCCAGGCCCGATTGCGCGCCTACGCATTTCAATCGGACCAGACGGGAGACGAGTTCATCGATCAGGAGGATCTGAGCGGGCCGGTGGCTCAAGTCGTGAAGCGAGGGATGGCATTCGTCTTCCGCAACTCTCCGCTCGCGGCCCGGTTTCTACCCGAGTCTGCGGAGCGAAAGAACCTCCCTGCCTATCCGGAGTTTGCGGTTCGGGAGGGTCTCGTGAACGCGCTGGCCCACCGTGATTATGCGGATTTTTCGAGCGGTGCCAGCCTGCTCGTCTTTCCTGACCGCGTCGAGATCTGGAATTCGGGCCGGCTTCCAGATGGCTGGAGCCCGTCCAAGCTGCGCCACACCCACAAGTCCAGGCCTTGGAACCCGGACATCGCCCACTTTCTTTGGGTGGTCGACCTCATGGAACGAGTCGGACGCGGGACCTTGCGGATGATCGCCGCCTGTCGCGAAGCGGGCCTGCCGGCACCCACTTGGGAGATCGACGGAGACGGGATCACCCTGACGCTCCATAGCCGGGCTTCTGAGGAGGCGCCCGTCGCAAAGCTGACTGGACGGCAGAAACGCTTGCTTGAAAGCCTGGAGGAGGGTCAGAGCATTCGCCTTGGTGAGTATGCGGAAGCCTTCGCGCAGGACGTGTCGGAGCGCCAAGCCCAGAGGGACCTGAGCCGGCTTGAGAAGGCTGACCTTCTGAGGCGCGAGGGAAAGGGTCGTGGAGCTCACTACGTTCGGACAACAAGAAAGTGGAATCCATGAAAGGCGACATAAAGGGCGTGGCGGAATTCCATGGAAGGCCCGGCCTTTCGGGATTCTGCGCTACCGATCGGCCAGAATGACGACACAAACACGACACGGAGGGCGGCCTCTGGAGGACATCAGCGGTTCCGGAGTTGGCCAACGCCGCCCGCCCCAATGTGCGAATCACGACACAAAGGCGACCTGACCAAGCTCGCCTGGTGTAGCGGAGACCGCCGGTTTTGGGGGACTGCGCTCCCGACAGCTCTCGGAATCACGACACAATCCCGACATTCAGGCCATCGGGCTGACTCTCGCCGGAACCTGCCGGAATCACGACCGACACGCCAATGCCTGGTTCTTTCACCATGACCTTCTCCGAATTCCTCCGAGACCGCGTTCTCGGCGAACGCCTCCGAGAGCATCGCATCCTCGTCGTTTTTGATGACAAGGGCCGCTACCAGCAATTGTGCGCCGAGCTGGCGGACAACGCCAAAGGTCTGGCACCGGCTACCGGCGGCGCACCTTCGACTGCTGGTTA
>CAYPUM010000697.1:0-1593 GCA_964413545.1 uncultured Roseibacillus sp.
GGGGGGGGTGGAAGGGGAGGACGTCGGAGTATCCGGGGATGACGACCTGGACGACGGGGAAGCCGAGGCGGGGATCGGTGAGGTCGACGACGAGGAGGTCCTTGTCGAGCGCTTCGCAGATCTCGAGGGCGTGGCGGATGTCGTCGAGGCAGTCCCCGTATCCGGGGTGCGGATCGAATGGGATGAGATCGCCCTCGCGGAGGAAATCGGCGCGGCGGTAGGGGACCATGCCGAACAGGAAGGCGGAGAGGAAGTTGTCGCAGTCGTCGCCGCGGGTGCGGAGGCGGCGGAAGTCCGGTTTGAGGAGGGGCGCCAGTTCCGGATCGCCGGGGCCGTCGAGGAATTCGTTGGCGCGGCGTCCCTGGACGTATTCGGTGAAGACCCGGAGGAGCGCTTCCTCCCGGTCGAACGAGGATCCCACCTTGAAGAAATGGTGGAACTGGTAGTCTTCCGGGACGTGGGGGTCGTGGAAGTATGCCCCGACGCAGGGAAGCGCGCCGCCGAAGGAAAGATCCTTGAGGGTGACGTCGATCCGCCTGTCGCGGAAGAACGCGAGGTGGGCCCGCAGGATCGGGTGTTTGATGGATCGGGCGTCGATGGTGGGGACGACGAGGCGGTCGCGGAGGACCGTGATGTGGGCGCGGCGTTCGAAGATCTCGTTGACGGCGTGGACGACGGCTTCTTCGAGGCAGTTGCCGGCGGCCTTGCCGTTGGGGCCGTTGACGAGACGGACGTATGAAAGGGGGACCTTGCGCGGGGCGGCGTGCCGCAGCGACCAGCCGTCCACCCAATGCCAAGCGGCGTCGAGGGATTTGATGCGTTCGAGGACGCGGGGGGTGGCGTTGGCGACGTGCGACACGAGGGAATCGATCGGAAGAGCGTTCTCGACCTTGTGCTGAGGGGCGGCGAGATGGCCCGGCAGGCGGTCGACTTCCCTTGCGGTCAGCCATTCCGCGGCCTCCGCCAGCGCTCCGGCGCGGCTGAACTCGGGTGTGATCCCCTTGCCCATGGCGCGGAAGCCGGGGTCGTCGTCGAGGAAGAGGGCGGTCCAGTGCAGGTGCGCGCTGACCCGCTCGTCGTGCGTCCGGAAATCGAAGCGGGGGCGGAGCAGCGCCTCGATCCGGGCGATGGTCTCGCCGGGCGGAACACAACGACCGTGGGCGACCTTGCGGCGGGATTCGAGATGCATGGGCGCGGCGACGATGAAACGCTCCGAGATCATGACCGCGACGGTCATGCCATCTTGTCTTTGCCTGCGGTCAGGCGGGGACGGCGAGCTTGGCTTCGAGGGCGGCCTTGACGAAGCCGGAGAAGAGGGGGTGGGGGCGGTTGGGTTTGGACTGGAACTCGGGGTGGAACTGGGCCGCGACGTAGAACGGGTGCTCGGGGAGTTCGATGATTTCGACGAGGCCCTCGTTGGCGGAGACGGAGGACACCACCAGTCCGCCTTCCTGGAGCGGTTCCTGGTAGTCGGAGTTGAATTCGTAACGGTGGCGATGGCGCTCGCGGATGCGGTCCGCGCCGCCATAGAGTTCGGAGGCGCGGGTGCCGCTGAAGAGGATCGACTCGCAGGCGCCGAGCCGCATGGTGGCG
>CAYPUM010000698.1:0-1577 GCA_964413545.1 uncultured Roseibacillus sp.
GGTCGTTGATCCAGCTCTCGACGCCGGTGAAGTGGTAGAGCGGGCGGTAGGGATCATTCTCGATCGACCACTTGCGGTAGGCCCGGGCGGCGCGTGAGTAGGTTTCGAGGTCCGTGCTCCCGACCACCTTGCGGTAGTTGGCGACGGGTTTGGGCAGGCCGGCATACCGGGCTGTCCGGCGGGCCTCGCGGCGGCGTTCGACCTCCTCCTTGCCGCCGCTCAACGCGACGACCCGGGCGTCCTCCAGGGCTCGCTTCCACAACGCGACCGTGTCGAGTTGTCCCTTGAACGGCCCGCGAGGCTTTCCATCCACCGAGTAGCCGGCCAGAACCAACGGCTCGGTATTGCCCGTCCGGAGTTTCCCCGACGCCGGGCGGTTGGCCACCGCCACGCCGTCGACGAACAGCTCGAGGGTCTTCCCGTCGTAACGGACCACCACGTCGTGCCAGTCGGTGGCGCCGATGCTCTGCGCGGGCACGTCGACGCGGAAGGTGCCCCGCTCCGTGCCGAGCTCGAAGCCCAGCGTGCCGGAGTTGCCGTAGAGGTTGTAAGTCAAACGGTCGCCTCCGCCGTGCTTGGAGACGATCCCGCAGGAACTCCAGTCGCCCGTCGGATTCCGCAGGCGGGCATAGAGGCTCACGGCGGCGGAGGTCAGGTTCAATTCGCCGCCCGCACCCTGGCCGGCGACGAGGAAGCCGCCGGCGCAATCGGCCAGGGACCCGTCCCCGCCGCGTGCCAGCGAGGCCGCCTTCGCGGGGCCGTCGCACCGCTGGCCCACCCTGACCGGACCTTGGGACTGGAGCACGCTGTTCGGGCCTGCCGAGTCGTCGAGGTTCTTGAAATGCCATGCGGCCACGGCGTCGTCGAACGGGTTCGGAGGGGCGGCGGCGGCCTGCAAGGCAGGCCCGATCCAGAGGGTCGTTGTCAGTGCGACCGCGCAGAAGTGTGGGAACGTTCTCATGTGTGTCATGGTGAAGTGGTGGAGGGTTGAGCGACGGGTCAGAGGATCTGGTTGAACTCGAGGCGTTCGCCATCGGGCCCGATGACGTGGAAGAACCGGCAGCCGCGGTCCCAGAAATCCAGCCCAACCGGCGCCTCTTGGTCGATCGTGAAGCCGGCCTCGCGCAGGTCGGAAAAGGCGCGCTCGATGTCCACGACGTCGAAGGCGACATGATCGATGTGGCCGTTGCCGCGGCGGCGGATTTCTTCAAGCTCGCCCGGCGGCATCTGGTACAGCTCGATGACGGCCGCGCCGCGTTGCATCATCCGGCACTGGCCGTTGCCGCCGTTGTGTTCGAAGCCGGCAGCCATGACCGGCTCGAATCCGAGCCGGCCATAAAACGCCACCGAGCGATCGAGGTCGGTGACCGGGATGCCAATGTGCTGGATTCCGTTGAAGTTTGATTCGAGTGGGTTCATGGTGGTTCAGGGTTCAGGGTTCAGGGTTCAGGGATGCGGGATGCGGGATGCCTCCTGCATCCTGCATCACTCCAAGTGCTCCCACATCTCCTCCAACGGCACCCCCTTCGTCTCCGGCACCATGAACTTCACCCACGCGAGCTGCAGGACCATCATGA
>CAYPUM010000699.1:0-1573 GCA_964413545.1 uncultured Roseibacillus sp.
AACCGGCGTCCCGGAAACCATCTCCCCCCCTCCGCCCCAGCCCGCCTCTCGAAAACCTTCTCCCTCGTGGCCACCCCAAGGCACGAACTCCACCACGTCAGGGAACGCGGATACTTCGAACGCCCCGTGCGCGTGCAGGCCATCCGCGAAACCCTCGAACCCACCGGCTGGTTCACCCCCGTCTCCTGCCGCGAACACCGCGAATCCGCCATCGTGGCCGTCCACGACCGCCACTTCGTCCACTTCCTCCGCACCGTCTGCACCACCCTCAAGGCGCCCCGGCCCGTCTACCCCGACACCTTCCCCCTCCGGCCCGCCGAACGCCGCCCCAGGGAACTGCCGGTCCAGGCCGGATACTATTGCATCGATAGTGGAACACCCCTCTACCCCGGCGCCTACCGGGCGGCACGGGCCTCGGTGGACGCCGTCCTGACCGCCGCCGACGAACTGCTCGCCGGCAAGCGCCTCGTCTACGCCGTCTGCCGCCCGCCCGGGCACCACGCCGGCAAGCGCTTCTACGGCGGATTCTGCTACTTCAACAACGCCGCGGTCGCGGCTCAATACCTCCTCGCCGAGGGACGCGTCGCCTTGCTCGATCTCGACTTCCACCACGGCAACGGAACCCAGGACATCTTCTACGAGCGGGACGACGTGTTCACGGTCTCCATTCACGGCCATCCCCACTACTCCTACCCGTATTTCACCGGCTACCCCGATGAAACCGGCCAGGGCGCCGGACTCGGCTCCAACTTCAACCTTCCGCTCCGCCCCGGCGCCGATGAGGCCGCCTACCTTCCGGCCCTTGACCGCGCCCTCGACCGCATCGGCCGGTTTCGCCCCGACATCCTCATCTGCAGCCTTGGATTCGACATCATCCGGGGCGATCCCACCGGAACGTTCCGGCTCGCGGCCCGCTCCCTCCGAGCACTCGGGCGCCGCCTCGCCACCCTCGACCTCCCCCTCCTCGTCGCCCAGGAAGGCGGATACAACCTCCGCAACATCCGCCGCGGCGCCCGCGAATTCTTCGCCGGCTGCGCCGACGCGGCCCTCACTTCCTCTTGAACACGGCCCGCCAGCCGGTCGGGCGGATCGGGATGTCGGGCGTCCAGCGTTGACACGTTTTCCGTGTTTTCGTATTCTTGTGTCGTGAAGAACCTGACAATCAGCCTGCCAGACGAGGTGGCCCGGAGGACGCGCGTCTTGGCGGCCCAGGCGGACACCAGCATGTCCCAGTACATCTGTCGGCTGTTGACCGAGAAGATCGAGGCCGAGTCCGAGTATCGGGCGGCCATGGGCCGGTATCTGGGGAGGCCATCGCGGTTGCTGCGTTCGCGCGGCCAGGGTTTGCCCGGGCGTGAGGAACTGCACGACCGCGATGCACTTCGTTGACACCAACCTGCTGGTCTACGCCCGCGACGATGCCGAACCGGAAAAGCGCGACCGCGCACGCGAGATCATGCAAGTTGGGTTTGCATCAGGTTTCGATGTGGCGACCCTGATCCATCCCCCACCATCAGCGCGTTGGGAAGAATAATCGAAATCGAAATCGGGATCGCTATCGAAATCGAAGTCA
>CAYPUM010000700.1:0-1555 GCA_964413545.1 uncultured Roseibacillus sp.
CGGACACCGCCCCTCCCTCCCTTCCGCTCCGAAGGCCGGACGGCCGTTTAACTAATGAGGCGGGGCCTCGGCGCTCCGAGGCCATCCTCAGCGCACAAACTACCCTCCTGCATCTCGCCTGGTCCGAGGCCCCGCCTCATTTCCGGGAATTTCCTTTTTCGGTGCTGCTTTCACGGCGCCTTGGGGCGCGGGGTTGGAGGGGGGTGCAGGAACACCAGGGGGGCATCGAAGGGATTGTATGTGGCGTGCACCACGTCGCGGGGGATGTGGGCGATCTCGCCGGCCTCCAGGGTGCGCTTCCCGCGGTCCACCCACTGCTCGGCCCTTCCCTCGACCACGTAGATGATCTCCTCCATGCCCGGGTGGAACATCGTGGCCGCCACCAAGGGCCGGTCCCGGGCGTCGGAGGTGTCCGTCGGAGGTGTCGACCCGGAAGAGGACCATGCCCGCCATCGCGCTTGGCTTCCTTCCGGCGAGACACGCGGGAGCGGGCGATTGCAAGAGGCGCAGGACCTCAAGCCGACGCCGTGGTCGAGCGCCCGGGAATCCTCGATTCGCCGTCGTCCGGCTGCTCCGCTGTCATTTCGCCCGGCATCCGCGGACGGCGAATCACCGCCCCCGGCCGCGGTCCCCGGCCACGACGACGGTCTGATTGATCCGCGGGGCGGTGACAGGCCAGACGAGCGGCTCGCCGGAGCCGGTTGCCGCGGTGAGGCGATATTCGAAGTCCTCCCGTGCCGCCGGCAGGGTGGCGGTGTAAACCGCCCGGGCAACGTGCTTTGCCGGGATGTCCCGCCAGTCGCCGCGACCAAGCGGGCGGACATGCACGGTGACCGAACCGACCGGCCGGCGGTCGAGGGCGATGATCCTGAGCTGCAATGATTCCCCCTCGACTACGACGTTGCGCACGGTCGGGAGGACGAGCCGGGCCGGACCGGTGTAGTCCTGTCCCGGCGCGGCCGCCGGCGGCAGCGGTTTGCCGAGCTCCTTGGACAGCGCCGCGTCGCGGCCCTCCACCAGTGCGGTCCGGCGCCGGGTCTGGTGCTCGAGGTTGGCGATGGTGCCCAGCTCGCCCGGGGTCCGCACGATGGCGGTTTGCAGCGTCATCAGGCGGGTCCAGGTCTGCGCCAGCTTGATGCGGGCCTCGATCGCCGCGGACCAATCCTTGTCACGCATGGCGCGGTCGAGTTCGCCGCGGCGGCATCCCGCCTCGGCCATGGCCGACATCGCCTGGTAAGTGTGCAGCCAGTAGTCGAAGCGGTCGCGGTTGCCGGCGCCCTCGATCCGCGGACGCAGGGCCGCCAGCTCATCCACGAAGGCGAACTGCTCACGCACCTTTTCCCAAGGCGCGCCGTTGCCGGTCACCACTCCCGGGCCCTGCTTCCAGGCACTGACTTCGGGCAGGTTCACGCCGTCGATCCGCGCCAGCAGCGCCGCCACCGGCCCCGCCACCGCCCCGCCGAAATTCGCCCGGGCGTAGTCGAGATAGAAATCGTCGACCGGCATGGCGCGGCTTCGGGGAGGGCTTGGGCGCCTCGACGGCGGAAACGTCGGC
>CAYPUM010000701.1:0-1554 GCA_964413545.1 uncultured Roseibacillus sp.
GTGCGCTTCTTCGCGCTGCGCGAGGAGCCGGTCCCGTAGTGGCGGCGCGCATCGTGCCGGGCGGGGGCGGAAGGCCGGCGCGGCGATGGAGGAACCAATCCCACAACCCGACTGAGGGAAAAAGGAAGGAAAGAAAACGTGGAAAGCGGATCATGAAAACATATTGGAACCGAAAAGCAACTGAACCGGAGCCGACCCACATGCACCCACCGAGCCACACCGGAATCGCGAGACGCACCTTTCTCAAGCAATCCGCCGCCGCGGCTGCCCCGATGATCCTCGCCTCGCGGGTGCCCGGCGCAGCCGGCGGGACCGCGCCCAACGAGCGGATCCGGGTCGCGATGATCGGCACCGGCCGGCAGGTCTTTTACGCCAATCTGCCGCTCTTCCTCGGCTCGAAGGAGGTCGAGGTGGTGGCGGTGTGCGACGTCGATGCCTGGCGGGTCGACCAGGCCAGGAAGAGGGTCGAGGAGCATTACGCCGACCACAAGTCCGGCACCTGGAAGGGCTGCACGACCCATCGCGATTTCCGCGAGGTGCTCGCCCGCGAGGATGTCGACGCGGTGATGATCTCGACCCCGGACCACTGGCACGCCTACATGGCGGTCGAGGCCGCCAAGGCCGGCAAGGACATCGCGCTCGAGAAACCGATCTCGCTCACCGTCGCGGAAGGCCGCGCCATCGCCGAGGCCGTGAAGAAGCACGGGCGCATCTTCCGCACCGACACCGAGGTGCGCGGCAACCGCAACTTCCAGCGGCTGTGCCAGGTGGTGCGCAACGGCCGGATCGGCAAGGTGCGGCGGGTGTCGGCGGGCGTGCCCAGGAATCGCGCGCCGTTGAAGCGGGCCGCCGCCCCCCCGATGCCGGTGCCGCCCGACCTTGACTACGAGCTGTGGCTGGGCAATGCGCCGGAGCGGCCCTACACCCACCAGCGCGTGCACTTCCCGAAGGCGGGCCTCGACTACTCGGGCAAGTCGGCCCCGGGCTGGTTGCAGATCACCGACTACAGCCTCGGCGTGATGCTCAACTGGGGCACCCACATCATCGACATCGTCCAGTGGGCGCTGGATGCCGAGGGCACCGGCCCGGTCGAGGTCGAGTGCAGCGCCGGCTTCCCCGGCGAGGAGTTCCTCTGGGACGTCCCGACCCGCTTCGAGGCCCGCTATCGCTACGCCGACGGGATCGAGTTGAGCTACTCGGATGCCGGCCGCCCGTTCGTGCGCATCGAGGGCACCGACGGCTGGATCGAAAACACGTGGTTCCAGTCGACCGGCTTCAAGGCGAGCGACCCGGCGCTGTTGAAATGGCAGCCCGGGCCGGACGAGATCCGGCTCCCGTTGCTTGGCGAGAAGACCGACTTCATCGAGAGCGTGCGCAGCCGCAAGGAGACCCTCGTGCCCGCCGAGGCCGGCCACCGCACCGCCACCATCTGCCAGATCGGCTACATCGCGGCCACCCTCGGCCGGAAGCTCAAGTGGGACCCCGCCGCCGAGAAGTTCGCCGCCGACGACGAGGCCAACCGCCTCCTCACCCGCCCGATGCGCGCGCCGTGGA
>CAYPUM010000702.1:0-1552 GCA_964413545.1 uncultured Roseibacillus sp.
CCCGGCTGCGCGGCAGCCTGATGGAAGGCCTCTTCGGGATTCTCCCCCCGCCCCCGGTTCCCCCCGGCCCGCCTGCCCGGCCCGCTGCGAAAAGGCAATCCGTGAAATCCGTGGTTCCACAAGCAGGCCTCGCCCGCTCCACGGCCCCCCTCCACGCCTGCTTTCCATCCACGCCTTCTCCCGCGCCATGCCCGCGTCCTCCGCGCGACGGGGCGAAAAACCGGAAAGGGCGCCTTCCGACGCCCTTTCCTTCTCACCCTTCGGCCAGGCGGTGGGCCGGCCGAAATCTCAATTCGACGTCATGGGACGATAACGACTGCGAATCCTCCCGGCGCAATTCTCGCAGATCGAGGCGCACTGCAGCGACGTGTCGCACGGAAGCTTCCGGCAAAGCCCCGCCACCGTCGCGCAAACCTCCCCGCAAATCAGCCCATACTGCGCCTCCAGATAACTCCCCCGGCTCAGGGCCGCCATGAACTGCCCGCACGCCACCACGCACTCCCCGAGAACATCGAAAAGCTGGTTCGTCACTCCAATCTCCTCCAGCGCGTTCGCAAGGTTGTCGCTGCGAAAAATACACTCCTGCAGCAACTCCGCCAGCACTTCGTCCGTCGGCGCCTCCACCGGGGACGGCGGCTGGACCCACTCCAACCGCTCATCAAGCGTCAAAATCCGCGAATTCATCTTTCAATCCAAGGGTGAACGCAGCCATCACGCTGCCCTCTCCTGACGATCTTCTCTCTCAGGTATGCAAACATTCCCCATGCTTGAATTGTTGTCGGCGGTGTAATGTCAGGTTTGCCTGACTACTGCACCGTCACCGAAGTTGTTGCGGATACGCCTGTAACACTGATTCGGAAGCCGGAATGAGGATCGCAATGGGGGTCGGGACGAAAAAATCTGGAAATGGGGCGCCGCCAACCCGGTTGGGGAGACGAACCGGCCGAGGAAGAACAAGCCGCCGACAATGCCTGTCCCTGCCATGCACCAAGCAACCCAACCCCCGCTGGCAGGCGGGAAGACCGGCCTGATTCGGCACGCTCCCCGTTCTTCCGGGCTGGTCCCTGAAAAACCTCTGATCTATTCGGCCTCTCCGGAGTCTTTTCCCAGTTCATGGGGATTCCGGGACCGGGCGCTTCGGCGCCCACCGCACCGGGTATCGGGATTCGCCTTCTCCGGAGGCGTCGGATAGCGGAAAACCCCACATAAACCCCATGGAGGGCAGTCGGCTTGTGCCGGCTGCCTTCCTTCGTGTTGGCGATCTCGGACAACCCGCACATTGGGTTGCGGCGGATTCCCTTTTCCTGATAGGGTTGCAAAGTGGACTCCCTTTTCGAGGAACCCTCCCGCCCCCCTCCTCGCGAGGAGGCTGGCCGTGACGCCCCGCTGGCGGCGAGGATGCGTCCCCGCACCCTGGACGAGATCGAGGGTCAGCGGCACATCCTTGCCCCCGGCAAGCTCCTGCGCCGCGCCATCGAGGCGGACCGTTTCACCTCCCTCCTCTTTTACGGGCCGCCCGGGACCGGCAAGACCCTGTTGGCCCGCGCCCTGG
>CAYPUM010000703.1:0-1539 GCA_964413545.1 uncultured Roseibacillus sp.
GCCTGCGGTCCGCCATCGGCGGGCATCCGGTCCCAGATCCGCTGCTGCATGACCGCCTGGATCGGGTTGAACTCGTCCTCGTCGAGGCAGGAGACCTCTCCACCCGTCCCGCCCGTCGCAAGGAACCGGCACCGGCCGATCGAAGCGCTCGGGATCTGAGGTGGACCGGGAACCATGGCGGTCACAGGATCAGGGATGCTGGCACAACACACACGCCTTGGCGATCGACCGATCGTGATCGGCTACAGCTGGCACGGAATTGAGTGTAGCCAGCCGGACCGCCCGCTGAGAATGGTTGCTTCTCGCATCTCATCTATCAGTCATTCCCCTACGGCGGGTAGTGGGGCGCCATTTTGTCAGGCGCTGAAACTCGGGCTCACTTTGTGCCGTTGAGTTTTCCGCCTCGGCGCGGACGGACATGCCGATGAGCAGCATGGCGGATTCCGGCTGACGGGCCCTTGACGCATGCAACCGGGCTGCCGTTTGCGATCATGCAGAACTCCTTCCTTCGTGCGCGCGAAGAAGACCGCCCTACAGGTCCGCCCGGCGGAGGCGCAGGGCGTTGCCCACCACCGAGACGGAGCTCAGGCTCATGGCGGCCGCCGCGATGACGGGGCTCAGCAGGAGGCCGAAGAACGGATAGAGGATCCCCGCCGCGATCGGCACCCCGAGGCTGTTGTAGACGAAGGCGAAGAAGAGATTCTGCCGGATGTTGCGCATCGTCAACCGGCTCAGCCGCACCGCCTTGACAATGCCGCGCAGGTCGCCCTTGACGAGAGTGATGCCGGCGCTCTCGATGGCGACGTCCGTCCCGGATCCCATCGCGACGCCCACGTGCGCGGCGGCCAGCGCCGGGGCGTCGTTGATCCCGTCGCCCGCCATCGCGACGGTGCGTCCCTCGGAGCGCAGGCTCTCCACGCGTTCGTGCTTGTCCCGCGGCGCCACCCCGGCCTCGACGTCGTCGATGCCGAGTTCGCCGGCCACGCGGCGGGCGGTTTTGGCGTTGTCGCCGGTGACCATGTGAATCCTGAGCCCCAGTCCGTGCAGCGCCTTGACGGCCTCGGGCGTGGTGTCCTTGATCGGGTCGGACACCGCGAGGAGGCCCGCGGCGCGGTCGTCGACCGACACGAAGATCGCCGTGTGACCCTTGCCGCGGAGGCGATCCGCCGTTTCGGTGAGCCGGTCGGGGATCTCGACGCCGTGTTCCTGCAGGAACGCGCCCTGGCCGACCCGCACCATGCGGCCATCCACCTTGCCCTGCACCCCGCCGCCCGTCTGCGATTGGAACTCCGCGACCTCGGCGAGCTCGATCTCGCGCCGGCGGGCGTCCCGGACCACCGCCTCGCCGAGGGGATGCTCGCTGTGCTGTTCGACCGAGGCCGCCATGCGGACGAGCTCTGTTTCCTCGAACTCGTCGAGCGGTTCGACGTCCGTGAGGTGGGGCTCCCCCTCCGTCAGGGTCCCGGTCTTGTCGACGATCAGCGTGTCAACCTTCTCCATCACCTCGAGCGTCTCGGCGTCCTTGATGAGAACGCCCTC
>CAYPUM010000704.1:0-1538 GCA_964413545.1 uncultured Roseibacillus sp.
GGGCGTGCCCAAACGAGTGGTATGCGTCGTCCTGGGCGCCCAGCATGACCCCGATGTGGGACGGGAGCTGATCGAGCGTGACCTGAAGGAACAGGTCATCTCACCGATCATTCCTGCGCACTTGCTCGATGACCGGACGGAGTACTACGTCAATACGGCCGGACAGTTCGTCATCGGCGGCCCGGTCAGCGACACCGGATTCACGGGGCGCAAGATCATCGCCGACACCTACGGCACCGCCTGTGGCCACGGTGGCGGCGCATTCTCGGGGAAGGACCCGACCAAGGTCGACCGCTCCGCGGCCTACATGGCCAGATACGCGGCCAAGAATGTCGTCGCTGCCGGTCTCGCCGATTCGCTCCAGCTTCACGTTGCATACACGATCGGCAAGGCGCACCCGCTGTCCCTGACGATTGAGACGTTCGGCTCGGCGAAGGTGCCGGATGAGACCATCGTAGAGCTCGTCAACAAGCACTTTGACTTCAGACCGGAGTCCATCATCAGATACCTCGACCTGCGCCGGCCCATCTACCGTCAGACCGCCGCGTACGGCCACTTCGGCCGCGAGGATATCGACGTCCCCTGGGAGAGAACCGACATGGCTGCCACGCTGAGAGCCGAGGCGGGCCTGTGAAGCGGCCTCTCCCCTGCTGATCCGAGAGAGGTCAAACACACAGCGCGCACCCGGCTCTCCTCGACTTGACGGAGGCTCCTCCAATGCAGCCCGCCTTGTTCTTTCCTGTGTCTCCCGGCGGAGCCGATCGCCACTGCCCAGCGTGAAGCCACCTGCTTCCCGATCGAAGGGCTGAGGCAGAACCCGGGGGCGTGGCACAGCGGTGCGCCGGCTCCCGGCCCCGCTCGTCCAAGGGAATCCCGACCGGCGCGGGCGGCCGCCGGATGTTGACAGAGATAGCGTGCGAATGATAAAACAGCGGTCACCCAGCCCCGGAGTCTGGTCACCCGAGCGGTTGGGCCGACACTCCTTCATTCCGGTCGTCCTTGGTCCAGGTGACCCGGCCTGTCCTTGAGGCTAGATGGAGGCTAGTGTGAATCGGCGGGCGCTCGCCCGGACGGTCGCGTTGGCGCGAGACTGCGCGGCAACGAACCCCGTCTGTCGAGCCGGCCGCCCTGTGACTCCGCCGGCCGGCCGGCCGGCCACGAGAGGGGGACCCGCTTTCCCAGGCCGCACGGCCGATCCCCATCGGAGCCGGCCCTGCGCCCTCGACCCGGCAATGGCGCCGACGGAAGAAAGAAAGGAGGGAACTGAGTGCTATGCATGTGGCAGAGTGAGCCGTGCCAGACGTGGCCATACCCGTTCCAGTGTCGATAAGGAGGAATCGTAGTGGACAAGGAAGAGATACTGAAGAAGTATGAAAACGCTCCCCCTATCTCGTTTGTTGCCTTCGGCCTCAAGCTGCTCGACGCCAAATCCCAGGAGAAGTGGACGGTGCCGGATAGAGTCCTCATCAAAGCGGCGGTCACGGGGGCTTTGATGGACAGGGAAGACAACCCCACCCAACCCTACACGGTCGATGAGA
>CAYPUM010000705.1:0-1528 GCA_964413545.1 uncultured Roseibacillus sp.
ACGATGAAGCGGCTGAAGAAGACCATTCTTGCAAGAATTATCACCTGACCCCTCCGAAGCGCGGGCGTTGCAAGCAGACTCCGCTTGCCCGCCCGGGTCACGGCAGGCATGCCAGCAAGTCCGCGGCGGACATCACGACGAGGCGGAGGCCGTCCTCCCGGTATTCGTCGCGCACGCCGGGGCGCAGGCACGTCTGCACCGCCAACCGGCAGGGAAGGTGGGGCAGGAACCTGCGCCAGTTCCGCGACGGGGCCGGATCGTCCATCTTCACCTCGACCGGCAGCCATGGCTCCCGGTCGCGCACGACGAGGAAGTCGATCTCCTGCTTTTCCTTGTTGCGCAGGTAGTGCAGCTCGAAATCCCCGACTCCCATGTCCGTCCACAGGTGGCAGGCCTTGAGCAGATGCGAGCCGATCAGGTTCTCGAAGCGGGCCGCAAGCGCGGGGACCTCGCCGAAATCCCACATGTAGTATTTCCCCTCCTTGTGCAGGCTGCGGGCGATCCGCTTCGAGTAGGGCTTCAGTTCGTAGGTCAGATAGAGTTCGCGCAACGCCGCAAGCCAGTTCTTGACCGTCGGATGACTGACCTCGAGTAGCGACTGGAAGGTGCTGATGCTCACCGGCGAACCCACCCGCTCGGGAAGCGCCGCCGCCAGCATCTCGACCTGGCTGAGTTCCTGGATCCGGCTCAAGTCCCGCAGATCCTCGCGGATCACCCGCTCGATCCGGGTTCGCCGCCACAGGCGGGTCCGCCGGTCGCTCTGCGCCAGCAGCGGCTCCGGAAACGGACCGTGCCGCATCATCGCCTCCAACACCGCCGACACCCCGCGCCCCGCTTTTCCTCCACCTTCCGCGATCCGCCCGAGCGCCTCGTCGGGCAGCGCAATTCCGGGCCCTCCCTCCCACTCCGTCACGCTGAACGGATGCAGCCGGAAGTGATGATAGCGGCCCACCAAGCTGTCGCTCTGCCGCCGATAGACGTTGAGCCGCGCACTGCCGGTCACCACGATGTCCACCGGCCACTCCAGCGTGTCGAAGATCCCCTTCAGCGCCCGCTTCCACCCCTTCGCCTTGTGAATCTCGTCATAAACCGCCACCGGCACCTTGGCCCCCGCCCGCGGCAGCGTCGCGGCCGGGTCGCGCACCCACTCCCGCCGAAACGTGATCTCGTCCCAGTTGCGGTAGCTGCCCGCTCCCCGCGCCGACAGCAGCGCCCGCGCCAAGGTCGTCTTGCCGCATTGCCGCGGCCCCGACACAAATGCCATCTTGCGCCCCGGACCAAAGCACAAGTCCTCGATCACCCCGGACAGTTGCCGCTCTTTCATTTGGTCAAAATGAAAGGTGGCTTTCAAAAAGTCAAGGATAGTCTCGACTTTTCTAAAGCCAGTTGCCAAAATAGTCAAAAAAAGGGGGACAGTCTTAAATTCTTGACATTCCCGGTCGTTATCGTCTTCCTTCCCCGTCGATTCGCGGATCGAGACGACGGGTGATCGGTGCGATTTTGCGATGACTCATGGATTTCTCCCGGG
>CAYPUM010000706.1:0-1526 GCA_964413545.1 uncultured Roseibacillus sp.
TTCGCTGGCGGGATGAAGCGCTGGTTGCGTTGGCGAAGCATCGAGAATCTACGGAGTGAAGCGGCGTTCTCGCGTCCCGGAGAGAGGCATGGCGATGCGGAAGGCTGGACGCCTGGACCGGTAGCCTAACCTTCCGGTGACCGGAACGCCGGGGGGCAGGAGCTTCACGCCCCCGGCGGCCTTGTGCCGTTGGAGCGATGGCCGCCATTTCGCTGAACGATAACGGCGACGAGAGCGGATGACGAGGTGCGCTTCGCTCAATCGTCGTCCGTTCTCGTCGTCCGCTCCCGTCAACCGGCCGGAGGCTTGGCGAGAACTGGTGTCACCACTTCTCGGGGATGAAACGGCGCGGCTTGAGGATGATCTCGTCGCTGATGCCGTCGGAGTCCTGCAGCGGCGGCAGCGTGATCTTTTCCTCGGGGAGGTCCTCGTAGGCAACCTGTTCGAGGAGGTGGGTGATGCAGTTGAGGCGGGCCCGTTTCTTGTCGTCGGAGCGGACAAGGTGCCACGGGGCGTGCCCCGTGTCGGTGGCGTTGAACATCCGGTCATAGGCCCGGGAGTAATCGTACCAATGGGCCCTTGCCTTCATGTCCACCGGGCTGAGCTTCCACTGTTTCGTGGGGTCATCGATCCGCGACTGGAACCGCTTCAATTGTTCCTCGGGGCTTACGACGAGGAAGTATTTGACGAGGATGATTTCGGAACGCACCAGCGCCATTTCCCACCCCGGGCAGATAAGAAAGAACTCGTCGTACTCCTCCCGGGTGCAGAACCCCATGACCCGCTCGACACCGGCTCGATTGTACCAACTGCGATCGAAGATGACGACCTCTCCGGCCGAGGGGAGGTGCTGGGCGTAGCGTTGAAAGTAGAACTGGGTCTTCTCCCGGTCGCTTGGCGCGGGCAGGGCCACGACCCGAAAGACGCGCGGGCTGACCTTCTCGACGATACGCTTGATAATGCCTCCCTTGCCGGCGGTGTCACGCCCCTCGAAGATCACGAGCACCTTGAGGCCCTTGTGCACCACCCAGTCCTGGAGCTTGCACAGTTCGATCTGGAGGCGTTCCAGTTCCTTCTCGTAGGTCTTCTTGTCGAGTTTGTCCCGTTTGTCGTCCTTGTTCCTGCTCATGTGGTTGAATCTACGGAGTCCGGGCGTGCCCGGCCAGTGTTTTGCGGCCCTGCCACGTTTTCCGGGCGCCATCCGTGACGGACCTGTTCTCCGCCCGCTTGCATGGTGGGGCCCGACGCGCTAAGGCGATCGCGTGTGGGACGCGATCACGGGTTGGGGCGGGTGGGACGAGGTGGGGACGGGGGCCGCCTGGGCCGTGACCGCCGGGCTGGTGGTCGCGGGGCTGGCGGGCTGCGTCCTGCCGGTGCTGCCGGGTCACGTCCTGATCCTGCTCGCCGCGGCGGCGCACCGCCTGATGCTCGGGAGCGATTCGGGGGTCGAGTGGTGGACGTTTGCGGTGCTGGTGGCGTTGCTGACGATTTCGCAGGTCTTCGAGATTGTCAGCGGGGCGGCGGGG
>CAYPUM010000707.1:0-1517 GCA_964413545.1 uncultured Roseibacillus sp.
GTCGAGGTGGATTCCGTCCTGCGGGAGGTATCCGATCCGGCAGTTCCGGGGCATCGTGATGCGTCCTCCGTTTGGTTCGAGAATCCCCGCGATGCATTTGAGGAGGGTGGACTTTCCGGCTCCGTTCGGTCCGGCGAGCGAGAGGCGGTCGCCGGAGTTCACGACGAAGGAGAGCCCGTCGAAGAGGACGCGGGCGCCGGCCTCGACCCGGAGTTGCTGAACGGCCAGCATGGGGGGGGTCCTAATTGCCGAGGCGATCGCGTCGTTCGCTCATGTGTTCGAGGGCGCGTTCGGCGCGGAATGAGACATCGTCGTTTTCATCGTTCTTGAAGGATTCGACGATGGTGAAGGCCCAGTCTTCGGTGAAGTTGGCGAGGCCTGTGATGACCTTGAGTCTTTCGGCGGGGGGGCCGGCCTGGTTGGCGAGGGCCTTCCACATGTCGGCGGCGGAGGCGGCGTTGCGCTGGCGTTCGAGGCCGAGGAACTCGAGGCCAGTGTCGAAGGCGCGGCGGTGGAGGGTGTCGTCCTCCTCCCGCGCCATATGATCGAGGAGAGTCTGGAACTGGGAGTCATCGGGCCACCGGCCGAGGGCGGCAATGGCGGCGATACGGGTTTTCTTGTCGGTGTCTTCGAGGGCCTTGTGGATGATCTTGGCGGAACTTTCGGCTCCGGTGACGCCGAGGAGTTCGAGGAAGACTCGTTTGGCATCGTCGCTGGTGGCACGTTCGTAAGCCTCCTCGATGGCGGCGGCGAAGACGGCGGGGTCATCACTGCGTTCGACGATGGAGGCGACGGTTGCCTTGGCCGCCTGACGCACGTTCAGGTGGTCGGTGAACTGGATGATGTTCAGGATGCCTGCCAGGTCGTCAGGGGAGGCCAACCTTCTGGCGGCGTCGAGGGCTGCGGTGGCGGTTTCGGGGTTGGATGACGACTGGGCGTGCCGGATGAGGAATGGGAGAGCGGAGGGTCCCCGTCGGCCGCGCAGGACCCGGAAGAGTTTCTTTCGGATGTCAGGGGAGATGGGGTTGGAGTCGTTGGCGGCATATTCCGCGATCAACTTGTCGAGGTCGGTTCCGTCGCTGCTTTTGGCAAGGAGGAGGCGCTGGTAGAACGCCTCGCGGTCAGGCGTGCGCCGCAGGGACACCGCGCCGGAAAGAAGCAGCCTTGCTTCGATGGCATTGGTGGGAAGGTCCCTTGCGTTCGGATCCTCGACCTGTGCGAGCAGGGCGTTGAGTTGCTCGTTCTGCCGGTTGGTTCGGACGGTCTGGAAGGTCACGAGCGCCATGATGATGATTGCGACGGCGAGGGAGGCGGCAATGGTGATCTTGACCGCGTTGCTGAGGCCCTTGCGTTTCGGGGGCCCGGCGTCCTCGGAGATGACGGCGGCTGGTTCGGCGGTGGCATCGGAGGCGGGGGCCGGCGCGGGTGGTGCGGGCGGCGGAGAGGCGCCGGGCGCGATGCCCGGGGCCGGCGGGGGCGCCGGGGCGGATGAGGCCGTCGCAGAGGTGAGGGGTTGG
>CAYPUM010000708.1:0-1516 GCA_964413545.1 uncultured Roseibacillus sp.
GGCGTCGACCGCATCGAAGGTGAGCGAGTAATAACCGCTGTCCGCGTAATCGTGATGGACGCCGCTGACGGTGCCCTCGGCGCTGACCGCCCCGGCAACGACACGTTCGCCACCTTCGAAGCCGCTGCCGAGGTTGGTGACCGGCTGGAAGCGGCGGTCCGCCGGGTCGCCGGAATCCGTCGTGCAAACGATTGCCAGGTCGAGATGATCGACCGCCGCCCCCATGCCGTCGACATCGGCAAGCGGGGCGACCCGCAGCCGGTTCACGCGCCTGGCCCCGCCGAGGTCGATGACGGCCGCCTGCCAGCCGGTGGTCCGCTCCGGCGTCAAATAGGTCACGGTGCCCAGGTCGCCGTCGATGGCCCGGGCCGCGTCGTTCCGGGTGTTGTCTCCCGCCATGGCCGCGCCCGCGGCAAACGTGCACGCTGCGAAAACCAGCGGGCGAATCCCAAATCGTGTCATGTCAGGCCCCTTCTTCAAGGTGTGGTGTGTCATCTTTCTGGTGTGGTGTGTCATCTTTGTGTTCTCCTTGTATTCTCGGTGAGTCATTTCGAGGGTTTCGAGTGATGCGATCCCGGGCGGGGTTGTGCCGGGGGCAGCGCGCCGGTGATCTCGTCCAGCCCGACCCGGAGCGTGGCCCGCGCGATCTCGTCCAACGCGGCCCGCGAACCGGTCAGGTGGATCGTGCGATGCACGTGCTCGAGCGACCCGCCCGGGGCGAGCGCCGCCGCCGGGGAAGAGGTTTCCAGTTCCTGGAACGGTCCCAGCTGCTCGCCACCGGGCGAGAGGGGGCCGTCGTTGTAGCTGTTGACCACGTCGCCCGCGAACGGCTCCTCCTGAATCCCGAACATGGAATTGACGTAGTCGGTCGCGCCGGGCGGAAGGGTGAACTGCACCAGCGTCAGCACCGGTCCGGCCGCGTCGTAGCTGCCGAGGATGGGCAGGGCCCGCCGCGGGCTGATGCCGATCTTGCCGCGGCTCATGCCGTCGCCGCGGAAGAACACCGCCCGCTCGCCGACCGCCAGCCGATCGGGCGGCACGCGTCCGAAATAGCCGGCATTGACCCGCGGTCCCAATTCCTCCTCCGCGCCGGGACGGATGGGGATCACGACCGTCGTGGCCGGCGAGGGATGGAACATGCCGAGGATCCAGATCGAGAGCAGGCCCGTCTCCTTCGTCCACGGTTTCTCGCCACGGTTGGTGATCTGGTTGCGGGACTCGAAGGCGACCATGCCCGGGCCGGGATCCGCCCGGATGGCGAGATCCTCCCAGACCTCCGATGGCGTCAGCAGCCGCACCCGACGATCCAGTTGGAGATCGAACACCGTGCCGGAATAGTTCGCCAGCTGGAACGCGTGCCGGAAGTGCGCCCGGTCCTTCGCCTTGCTCACCACCTGGTAGGGTTCGGTGTCGATCGGCGCCGGTGTTTGCCAGTGCTCCAGGTCGAACGGAGCGCCCTTGTCAAAGAAGATCGAGAACTGCCCGCCTTCCGGGCCGAGCCAGATGCGGTCCTCTC
>CAYPUM010000709.1:0-1515 GCA_964413545.1 uncultured Roseibacillus sp.
CTCCCGCCTTCATCCGGAATCCGGGCCGCATACGTCACCTGGACCAGTTCCGAAAACGCCGGAAACTTCGTAAGAGTGAGCCGGGCCCGCGTCAGGTTGAGCTGTTTCAGGACGTTGCCGACCATCGACCGCGCCTGGACTCCCGGCACCGTCTCGAAGACTGCTTCGGAGGACGGCACCAGAACGCCGTCGTTCCGGTAGATCGTGAAAGCCGTGAAGCCCTCCGACTCCTCGCCGCCAAACAAACGGATCGTCACCCCGTCGGTGTAAACGCGGTAGACCATCGGGTCGATCGCCACCCGGAAGGCCTTCCCGTCCTTCAACTTCACCTGCCGCCGAAGCTGATAGCGGCCCACGAATCGGAAATCGAGCGCCCCGGGCGATTCGGCGCGTCCGGGGCCGTCCCCCGCCGCCGGCATCGCCAGCAGGGCCGCCCAGAACAACGCCTGTCGAAAACACCTCATTCGCCCACATCCCACAACGAGTCCTCGGAACAACCCGAGGGATCATAGACCGAGCCCCCGGCGGTCTTCAGAACCGGGGGCGACACATTGTAATCGATCGTGATGGTGCTGCCGTCGAGGCTCTCGACGCCCGGCAGGGAACTCGCATCGCTCGGAAGATAATCGATGATCTCCGACGACGAGATCGAACTCACGGCCCGCCGCGGATGGTCCGACAGGAACAGCCGCTGGGCGGCGTACACTTCGCGCAGCGCGGCGGAGGCCTTCTTTCCCTTGTTGTATTCGCCGAGGTTCCCGGCGAAGTACATGGTGGCGCTCATCAGGCTCAGGACGACGAAGATCACGAGCGACAACTCGATGAGGGTCATGCCCGGCGGGCGCGCGCTTCGTGCGGGGTCTGTTTTCATTGCTTTCACGTTTGCGGGTTTCCACTGCCGGCAAGGCGTCCCTATCCCTCCCTGAAAAGATTCACGGCGTCGATCAGCTCCGTCCGCAGTTCGTCGTTGGTCAGCACATGGTATCCGGCGGCAAGGAACATCGCCACCGACACCGCCGCCACCCCCCACCAGAACACCCGGAAGAAAAAACTCTTCCCCGCCGGCGCGATGATCGGCTTGTACCACGGGTTGGTCTCCACCACCCGCGTCGCAAACATCAGGTTCCCCTCCCGCAGGATGCGCAGCAGGTTCTCGACGTCCCTCCTCGCGTTGACGATCAGCCGGTAGCGATAGCGCCGCGTCGGCGATTGCTGCAATTCCTCGACCAGCACCTGCCGCGGCACCCCCCCGTCGGGAAGGCGCATGGTGTAGATGTGGGTGCGGTAGATGAACCGCTCCCGGAGCCATCTGTCAAACGTGGTGAGTTGCATGGCCGCAAGAGATTGGGTCAGATGCCGCTCTGCATCATCTTCGGACCCATCAGGAAGATGGGCAGGAACGTCCCGATGAAGACCGCCGCGATCAATGCCACCGCCATCAGCAGGACGATGAAGTTCAGAACCTGCGTGAAGTCGTTCATGTGGTTCTCCGACTCCTCCTCGTAGAGATCCGCC
>CAYPUM010000710.1:0-1500 GCA_964413545.1 uncultured Roseibacillus sp.
CGCCAAAATCCTTCGCTCATGCGACATCGGGCCTGGGTGGCGCGCGGTGCGGACTGACGCGATGACGCCCGTAGGAGCCGGCGACCCGGCGCCACCCTCTTCCCGACACGCGACACGCCCTGCCCTCCCTGCTTTCCATACATCAGCGCCCCGGGGCCGCCACCCCCAGATCGCACTCGAACCGGAAGAGCCTCGTTTTCCCCGGAGCGGTGGGGTAACCGGTGACATCCATACCCCACGTCACGCCCCGGTTGTCCGGCCCGTCGGTGAAATTGCCTTCCGGAACATAGAAGCCGGTGGACCGGTTCTTGAACGGGCCGGCCGGGACGAAGTTTACGCCGTCGGTGGACCAGAAAACGACCTGTTTGGAGCCGGCGCCGGTGACCATGGCGATACCATCGCGGTGCTTCCATGCCGAGAACGCGTGGCCGGACATGATCGGGTTTCCGTCGTGGTGGATGATGTTCGACGGATCGTGGTTGCCCTGGTCCGGCAGTCCCGTCGCCTCCGCAACGCGCTTGTTTGGCGCCATGAGCTCCTTCGGCACGGCCTCCGCCGCACCGGCCGCCCCGGCAAGAAGCGCCGCCACGCATCCAATTCCCGTCAAACCAATCATCCGCATCATGCTTCCTCCCTTCATTCAGTGATCAATGTTCGCTGTTCGATGTTCATCGCTCCGCCTCCTTGAAATGGTGCAGCAGGGGATTGCGGATCGTGGCGCGACCGCCGGTGATCTCGATCCCCGCGCGGTGTGCCGACCGGTCGAAAACCCGCGTGCTCAGCGAGAGATGGTCGTCAAAGAAAACCTCCATCATGCTGTCGCAGACAAAGATCCGCACCTTGACCGGTTTGCCGTCGGCAATCGCATGCTCCTTCTTGTAGAAGGCGCCGCCGCCGGTCTTGGCCTGGCGAATGGCCACCTCGTCGGCCCCGGCGTCGAGGACGATGCGGTAGCCGCTCTCGAACGCCTCCGTGGTCCGCACCAGAAGATCCGCCCTGGACGCGGGGGCGGCCAGCACGATCTCCGCCTCGAAGTAGTAGTCCGGGTTCTTCCCCGGCAGATCCAGCAGCAGGGCGCCGCCCTCCTCCTCCGTGCAGCGGAACTCCCGCTTGCCTGCGTCGATCTCCCAGGTTCCCCGCAGCGGGCGGGCGCAGTCGAATAGCGCCGCGTTGTGCGCCGGCGCGCGGACGGCGGCCACCAGCTCCGGCAACGGCCGCACGCCGAGCTTCCCGGCGGCATTGAACACCAGTTCGCGTCCCACCCCCAGTGGGCCGCCGTGCCTGGCCTTGATCTTCCGCTCCGGTGTGTTGCGCCGGGTAAAGAACCCCCAGCACAGACGCCGCTTGCCATCGGTGGCATGACGGGACGATGCCGTGAAATACATGCTTTCATAAAAGCCCGATCTTTCCCATGGACCATAGGGCGAGTCTGCTTCATAGACCCGGATGCCCTCGTACAGCAGGGTCAGGTACCAGCGCCCATCGTGTTCGAACACCTGA